>JAHRWI010000344.1 GCA_019090225.1 Porticoccaceae bacterium | reverse complement strand
GACCCACCTCCACCCAAAAGTAGAAGGCTGGATTGAAGATATTCGCATCGATAAAACCGGGCAGCATGTTGCCTTTGACGACATTTTGTTAAGCATCTATTCGCCCAAACTGGTCTCCACACAACAAGAATATCTGCTGGCGCTAAATTCTCTAGAGGCTTTTAAAGATAGCCCCTTCAATGAGATCAAACAGGGTGCCGAAAACTTGGTAAAAAGTTCGAGGGAACGATTACACCTGCTGGATGTGGCCCAACATCAAATTCACGAGCTTGAACAGAGCCGGGAAATTAAAAAAACTCAGCATATTCATAGCCCCGCAGCGGGAACGGTTATTCGTATCGGCGCTCGCACAGGTCAATACGTCACACCCAAGACCGAGCTTTATATGATCGTCGATTTAAGCCAGGTCTGGGTCTATGCCGATATTTATGAGTATGAAGTACCCTGGGTGAAGGTCGGTGACCAAGTTGAAATGACCTTGACCAGTGTGCCAGGCACCACCTTCAAGGGTCAGCTGGCCTACATTTATCCCTACGCCGAGGCGAAGACCCGCACCACCAAAGTTCGGCTGGTGTTTGATAACGCCGACCTCTTGTTACGACCGGATATGTTTTCGGAAGTGCTTATTCACACCGATACCCAGGACGACACCATCGTCATTCCCGCCGAAGCGATTATTCGCTCCGGCGCAAGCAACCAGGTATTTGTGGTTCGTGGCCCCGGCAAATTTGAACCCCGGCTGGTCGAGCTGGGTTTTGAATCCCAGGGTCAGGTGGCTGTCTTGAGTGGCCTTAATGCTGGCGAAGAAGTGGTCACCTCCGCCCAGTTTTTACTGGACTCTGAATCCAAGCTGCGAGAAGCGACAACCAAGATGCTCGAGCATCTCAGTGCCCAGGACGCGCCAGAAAACCAGGAAGTAATGTCGATGGATAAAGACGAGACTGACACCCACAGCGGGCACGGAGCAGCTAGCGAACAAGGAGTAAACCAGGATGATTAAGGCCATCATCACCGCGTCTCTGCGCGACCGCTTTATGGTCCTAATCGCCACGGCGATTATTGCCCTCGTCGGACTGTTCGCCTTCAAGGGTGCGCCCCTCGATGCTATTCCCGATTTATCCGATGTCCAGGTCATCGTTTTTACCGAATACCCTGGGCAATCACCACAGGTGGTCGAAGACCAGGTCACCTACCCCCTCACCACCTCCATGCTCGCCGTGCCGGATACCAAAGTGGTCCGTGGTTACTCCTTCTTTGGCCTGTCCTTCGTGTACATTATTTTTGAAGACGGTACGGATATGTACTGGGCGCGCTCACGGGTGCTGGAGTCCCTCAATTACGTGAGCGGTCGTCTGCCGCAGGGGGTGACACCGACCCTCGGCCCGGATGCCACCGGGGTGGGCTGGGTTTACGAGTACGCGCTGGTCGACGGCAGCGGCAAGCATGACCTGGCACAGTTGCGATCCATACAGGACTGGTACCTGCGCTATCCCCTGCAAACCGTCGATGGTGTCGCCGAAGTCGCCTCGGTGGGTGGCTACGTCAAGCAATATCAGGTCGAGGTCGATCCCAAGGCTTTGCTGCGTTACAACATCTCCCTGAACAAAATAAAAATGGCCATCCAGATGTCCAACAAGGATGTCGGTGGCCGCCTCATTGAGATGGCTGAAACCGAATATATGGTGCGCAGCCGGGGTTATCTGCAATCGCTGGATGACCTCAATAGCATTCCGGTAGCGGTGGGCGTCGATGGCACGCCGATCCGCCTGAAAGATGTTGCCCATGTCCATATTGGCCCGGAATTACGCCGTGGTGTGGTTGACCTGAACGGTGAGGGCGAAGTGGCAGGCGGCGTAGTAATAATGCGTTTTGGCGAAAACGCGCTGACCACGATTCAGGGCGTCAGAGCCAAATTAGAAGATCTCAAGGCAGGCTTACCGGAAGGCGTAGAAATTATCTCGGTCTATGATCGAGGCGACCTGATCGAAAGGGCAGTGAGCAGTCTCACTACTTCCCTGGCCCAAGAACTCGTCATCGTGAGTTTGGTGGTGATTTTATTTCTGCTCCATGCGCGCTCGGCTTTCGTCGCCATCATCACCCTGCCCCTGGGCATTCTGATGGCTTTTATTGTTATGCGCCTGCAAGGCTTAAACGCCAACATCATGTCCCTCGGCGGTATTGCCATCACCATTGGCGCCATGGTCGATGGCGCTATTGTCATGGTCGAAAACGCCCACAGCCGTCTGGCCCAGACGAGCACAGAAAAAGGTACAGCGCTGACTAACGACGAACGCTGGCACATCATTGGCGAGTCCTCCCGAGAAGTCGGCCCAGCGCTGTTTTTCTCCTTGCTGGTGATTACCGTTTCCTTTTTACCTATATTTACCATGCAGGCCCAGGAAGGTCGCATGTTCAGCCCCCTGGCCTTTACCGCCACCTATGCCATGGCAGCCTCGGCAATATTAGCGGTGACACTGGTGCCGGTCATGATGGGCTATTTTTTACGGGGCAAAATTGTTGCCGAGCACGTCAACCCTGTTAACCGCCTGCTTCACGCCCTGCATGGCCCCGCCTTAACGGCCGCGATGCGTTGGCGCTGGCTGACACTAGTCCTGGCGCTGCTACTGCTGGTAATCACTGCTTACCCGCTGTCAAAGCTCGGCAGTGAATTTATGCCGCCCCTGGACGAGGGCGACATTCTCTATATGCCCACCACCTTCCCCGGCATATCAATCACCAAAGCCAAAGAGTTGCTGCAGCAAACCGATAAAATCCTGGCGACCTTTCCCGAGGTCCATCACGTATTTGGCAAAGTCGGCAGGGCCGAAACAGCCACCGATTCCGCACCACTGGCAATGCTGGAAACTACCGTTCGACTGAAGCCTAAGGATGAATGGCCAGACCCCAGCAAAACCACCAAAGAACTCATGGCCGAAATGGACCAGGCCATACAGTTCCCTGGCCTGGCCAATAGCTGGACCATGCCCATTAAAACCCGCCTCGACATGCTCTCCACCGGCATCAAAACCCCGGTCGGGATTAAAGTTTCCGGGCCTGACCTCAATGTGCTTCAGGATCTCTCGCTGGAAATTGAGCAGACCATGAAAACCCTGCCCGAAACCACCTCAGCCTTCGGCGACAGGGCCGTGGGCGGTTACTACCTGGATTTCGACATCAATCGGGAAAGCGCCGCCCGCTATGGTCTCACCACTGGCGCAGTGCAGGACGTCATCAAAAGCGCCATTGGTGGCATGAACATTACCGAAACCGTTGAAGGCCTTGAACGTTATCCGGTAAACCTCCGTTACCCGCGGGAATTGCGCGACGACCTCGAAACCTTAAAACGGGTCTTGATCCCGACACCAACCGGCAGCCAAATTCCCCTGGCACTGGTGGCAGACCTGGCCTATAACCGTGGCCCCCCCGTGATTAAAAGTGAAGATGCGCGACCCAACGCCTGGATTTATGTGGATATATCCACCTCAGATATCGGCGGCTTTGTTGCTAAAGCCAAAGAACTTGTTAATGACCAGACCAGCCTGCCTGCGGGCTATACCATCAGCTGGTCAGGCCAGTTTGAATATATGGAACGCGCCGCAAAACGCTTAAGCATCGTCGCCCCCGCCACACTGCTGATTATTTTTCTGCTGCTCTATTTTAACTTCCGCAATATCACCGAACCGCTGGTAGTCATGATGTCCATCCCCTTTGGATTGGTGGGCGGCATCTGGCTGATCTATGCCTATGATTACAATATGTCGGTGGCCGTTGCCGTCGGCTTTATCGCCCTGGCCGGAATGGCCGCAGAAATTGGTGTGCTGGTGTTAAGTTTTATCGATATCGAGATCGCTAATCGGCGATCAAGCGCTAAAAAACCCTTATCACATGAAGAGATTAAAGACGCCGTACTCTCAGCCACCTCCAAACGCGTCCGCCCCGTTGCCATGACCGCGATCTCCACCATGGCGGGCCTGGTGCCGATCATGTTGAGCAGCGCCACCGGCTCCGATGTTACCCACCGTATTGCCGCGCCCATGCTCGGTGGAATGCTCACCGTCACTGTACTTAATCTTCTGGTTTTACCTGTGATTTATAGTCTTGTGTTGCAGCATCAGGAAAGCGCGAAGAATAGTGTTGCTGGTGTTCAAGAAGCATCACAAAGCCCTCTGTAAGCAGCAAAAAAAGCTCCGCTCCAATAACACGCAAATGCCTTACTTGAAGACCAGACCCTCGCGACTCCAGGACTGGTATTGCACTCAACAATCCGTAGACTAACGAGTAAGTCGGCGTACCGGATTGCAATTAACTCGAATCAATAAATTAAGGCCTTGGAGGGCGAACAGGCGACGATGGACGGCATACACGATTTAGGCGGCGTAGATGGTTTCGGCGCGATCAAGGTAGAACGTAATGAGCCAGTCTTTCACGAAGACTGGGAACCACTTGGCTATGCGCTGGGTTTTTTGGGCATGGGTTTAAATTGGTGGACGGCAGACCAGATACGCCATGCTATAGAGCGAATGGAACCACGACATTATTTGAGCGCGAGTTATTACGAGCGTTATTTGACCGGCGTTGCGTCACTATATGTTGAAAAAGGTACCGTCAGCCAACAACAACTTGAAGACCTTGCCGGCGGTCGATATCCGCTCGCACTGCCCGCCACTCCCGGGGCACAGGCTCGAACGCAGGAAATCTCCTATGCAGTGGGTGAAACCGTGCTCGTCACCAATACGCATTTCAAGGGCCATTGTCGAATGCCTCGATATGTACGCGGCAAGCAGGGCATCATCACCCATATCGCACCGCCTTTTCCCTTTGCCGGATCTGCCGGACACGGCTTAGAGGCTAAGCTCGAACCCACTTACCACGTGCGTTTCCAGGCAAAAGATTTGTGGAGCGATGCTGAAGAAAACTCAAGCGTGGTGGTCGATCTTTGGCAAAGCTATCTAGAAAAAGCACCCTGATTAACCCTCCTACCAAAATCCTCCAGGAGGATCTATGACCGATCATCAATCAACTTCGAATATGGCACCAAAAGCCAGACGTGCAAGGGCGCTGGAAACTGCGCTAGCCGATAAGAATCTGATTCCAGAAAATTATGTCGAGAAAATCACCCAAATTGCCGAACATAAGTGGGATGCAAAGAATGGTGCCATGGTGGTCGCTGAAGCCTGGGTCGATTCTGAATTTCGTGAACGTTTGCGAACGAATGCCACCGCTGCCTGTGCTGAGCTAGGCTTTTCAGGACCGCAAGGTGAATACATTGTCGCTCTGGAAAATACTGCAACCCTACACAATGTCATTGTCTGTACTTTATGCTCCTGCACCGCCTGGCCGGTACTCGGGCTACCACCAGACTGGTATAAAAGCTTTGAATACCGCGCCCGGGTAGTTCGGGAATCGCGCACCGTGCTAAGAGAAATGGGCCTGGATCTTCCTGCAGAAATTGAAATTCGCGTGTGGGACACCACCGCTGAAACTCGTTACATGGTACTGCCCTGTCGCCCTAAAGGAACCGAAGGCTGGAGCAAAGAAGCGCTTGCCGATTTAATTACCCAGAATGTTTTAATTGGCGTCGCATTGCCTGAGGTATGAGTTGCACGCTTCTACTCCGACGCTTTAGTGTTTTCTGTCACCTGACTCTTAAGCCCAGGATTAGTGCCATGCTTGACTGCAAGACCTCGTATCTTGATATCGTGCTTGATTTCCATAAGTGTGTTATTGCAAAACCAGATCTCGCTGGCTCCGCTATTTGACTGCTAACGAATCAATCGTACATCTGTATCTTACCGCTGAAAGACGTAGTTAGATCAATTGAGGAGCTATTTACCGGTTGAACCACTTTATTTTTGGTCACTGTTGACCCAATACCATCCGCTACATAATATATCCATGATTCGTATATGTATTTAACGGCAGCTACTAATTCTAAATCTTCCAAAGACCGTGCTATATGGCGAGCATATAGAGGATGTTGACCTTCTTTATACATATCGATAGTGGTACAACAAGCAAAATCTATAGATGTGAATTTACCCATCCTCCATTCCTTTTTAAGTTTCCATTCAACCAATCGGTACATTAGATCGGTAGCCAAAGACAAATCGCCGCTGTTTATCAACAAAACCCCCTTATAGCGTGGCTTATTTGAGGAAGGTAATAAATTATTTATGGCCCTAAGCTGCTTTGCTGACTTTTTAAGATGAGTAGATACGGATGGCCTGTAATTCTCGTAAAATTTTCTCCATTCATGTTTAGAAAGGCTTTCCAGAGCTATACGAATTTCAGCCCCGTGACCATGAGTAGAAATCAGCTTCCTGACCCTCTTTTTATTTAGTGTATTTAAAAAGTAATCTTGTACAGATTTATACCTTCCATGTCCCGTTACTTGCTTTAACTCCAATAGTATTTCGCAGTCTTCTAGATCAAAGACATAATCGTTGTTAGCCGTTCCCTCGGGTACAGAAATTCTAATTTCAACGCGTTCGCCACCCGCACAAATCACGAAATCATCGTACACAGCTTCATAGTCGGGAGCTTTTCGCTCAGAAGTAGGAGTTTTTAGTAATTCAGTCAGAATATTTGACATAGAGAATAAGGGACAAATACTAATGTGGGTTACAGGAAATTATTCATATTTAAGCATAGTCACTATCAATCTCTCTATTTACAGCATAAACAGACCAAAGCCCTTTCAGCAATTCCACGCACTTACAAATAACTAAGCCACCAATCCCGGCGTCGCGCTTTGACACCGGCGAACCAACGGCAAGCCGGATAAAAAGCAAGCACCACAGCAAGCCAGAATAAATACACCACGGGCAAACCCACACCAAACTCTTTTGGGTAATAAATAAATACGACCGCTGTTTGGGCTATCGGCATGCCCTGGCTTAGTCCCAGACCAAGGGCAATAAGATGAATCACGTAGAGATGAGCGACGTAAAAGAAAAATGGCACCCGACCTATGGTGACCAGGGCATTGCCCAGGGCACCTTCTACTCGCTCGAAAAAGCCCAACAACATGATGGCCGGGCCAAGGGTCATTAATAAATACTGGAGTGAGGGTGGGTATTTGGTGACATGGAGAAAGTCCACGATGGTCGCCTCTGCGCTTGCCTGTACCTGCCATAAATTAGCATCGCCATAAAGATTCCAGTAACGCAGCAGCACAAAAGTGAGCGTCATGGCCAGGCCAGCTAAAATCAGCGTTCGAGGTCGGTTTGCCCGAGCACCGGCAAAATAAGGTCCGATCACGTAGCCCAGGGCCATCACGCCAATCCAGGGCACCAGCGGGTAGATTACATAAATAATCGGGGTGCCATTTACGGTGAGTAGCCCTTGGATATGGAGTAGTCGCCAAATAACAGACGCTTGCTCAGGGGCAGGCTGAATGCCGTCGAGTAAATTGTGCCCGGCGATCATGGCGATGCCGATAAAGGCGATCAAGGACATAGGCAGCCAGATCAATCCAGAAAGCGCGATCATGGATACCCCAAGAACCCAGATCACCTGGAGTACCGGTGCGTAGTTGGCACTGATATTAAAATTCCAGCCAAAGCCAACCAGGGTCAGCTCGACAAACACCAACCAGATGCCACGTGTTAAAAGAAAACGCGATACATCGGCCTTGCTACGCCCGCTTGCTCCGTAAAGAAAGGCGCTAGTGCCAGCGAGCAGAATAAAGGTCGGCGCACAGAGATGGGTAATCCAGCGGGTAAAAAACAGCGGTGCATCTGCATCAGCAAAGTCCATGGGCCGCACCGAAGATGCGCCCAGCATGTCGCGAACGTGATCAAGCGCCATAATGACGATGACCAGGCCACGGAGCATATCGATGGAGGTGAGGCGTATTTTCTGATCCGTCATTAGCCGATTCCTTAATTATTGGAGGGTTTTACTAGATCGACGTCCTTTACTATTTAACCACTTCTGCTTCCAATTCTTTTAAGCGCCTGCGATTAGCTCGCTCTTTGATAAAACGTTCGTCAATATCTCGTGCGTGGGCGACTGAGCCAAGGGGCTTGCCTTCTTTATCTAAAATAATCGCGAAACTCAGTTCCACATAAAACTCGGTGCCGTCCGCCCGGAGTGCTTTGGTCGGCAAGGCTTGCCCTACGAACTTGGTAACGGAGTCAGCAATAGCGCGATTAAAGCCCTGCCAGTGGGCCTCCCTAAATGATTCGGGAATAATAATATCCAGACTCGCACCGATTGCTACGTCCGCAGAAAATCCAAATATTCGCTCCGCAGCAGTATTCCAGACCCGAATGACTCCAGACAAGTCGGCAAAAATAATGGCGTCGGGGGATTGGTTTACCAGCAAGTTAGCAAAGTCTATTTCCGTAACCAGCTCTTTATTCACTTTATTCTCCAGTTTTAAAGTGTGTAGCGTCTACTAGTGCAGCAATAATCTGTAACCATCACGATAGCTTAGAAAGCGAAAACTATAACCCAGGTCATTGAGCCGTTTATTGCTACAACGTTTATTCTGAGAGAGCGTTTGCTCAAGTTCTGACTTAGGTGGCGGTATGGGACAATTCAGCTTTTCTGCCAAGTAATCTACGATGTCACCCAATGGGGCTGGATCAACGTCACTGGCAAGATAAGTATTTTCGAGAGCGGCCCCTTTAAGGCGCATAGCAAATAAATAAGCCAGCACACCAACACAATCATCACGATGTATACGATTAGTGTAATAAGGCGGATCGTATTGCACGGGCACAGCGGATTGAACCCGCTTAATCATGCCTTCTCGACCTGGCCCATAAATGCCGCTAAAACGCACAATGGTATTGCTTGCTCCGGCCTTGAGAATATTCTTCTCTGCTTGCAGAAGAACCTTAGCGGTCTGTGAGCTTGGATCAGTCGCTGAATCTTCGTCCACCCACTCCCCGGCATTCTGGCCGTAGACGCTGGTCGATGAAACAAATAAGCAGTGAGGCTCGCGCTCGGCATCGGCAAAATACGCCAGTATATTATTGATGCCCTGTAGATAAATGTGGCGATAACTTTGTTCTTCCCGCGCGCCGGGTGTGAGAATAAAAAACACCTGATCAAAATCGCTAGGTAACTTATTTAATTCATCTTCTACGGTGATATCGGCAAGAATAAGTTTGAGGCCCGGTACGTCTTTAGCCAGCGGCGCGCGTTTGATGCCACTTACCTCATGACCCTCGGCAATCAGTACTTCGACCAGACCGAGACCAATATCACCACAGCCGACGATCAAAACCTTTGCCATTTAAGTTCCAGCACCCCTCAAGCGCCTGCACCGCTCAAATGGCCTTTGGATTACACCTTTAGTTTCTGACATTTTCTACCAGGCGTATTTGCCGATCCTGAATACCACTCAATAATGTCAGTGCGCTAATGGCACCGATTAGGGCCAGGAACATATCCCACTGGGAATCCCAAACATCGCCCTGGGTACCGAGAAATTCGATTGAGCCATCACCTCCAATAACTGCCGCCCACCACTCAATTAATTCGTAAAAAGCACTAAAGGCCAGGCAGAAACTTACGACCAGAAAAAACAACCATCGACCGCTGCGAACCACTTGATGACGCAGCATGATTTCACGGGCCACCATGGCCGGAATAAAACCCTGGGCGAGATGGCCGATTCGGTCGTAGGGGTTGCGGGAAAAATTCAGCACATCCTGTAACCAGAAGCCGATTGGCACGCGGGCATAGGTGTAATGCGCCCCCACTACTAAAATCAAAGCATGAATGGCGATAAGGTAATAAACCAGACGTGTCAGCGGGAAATTAGTTCGTGTGGCAAATAAAATCGGCAGAGCGATCAATACCGGCGCGGTTTCAAGCCACCAGGTGAGGCGATCATAGGGATTGATCCATGACCACAGTGTCACCGCGGCCACTATTGCTAATAAACTCAGTAATTCCTTTTTAGTTGCCACTCAATCTTGCCCTGTGTTTAAAAACGTATTGTGTTTAAACCCCTGGTGTTAAACCCTTGGTCTTAAACCTTCGTTACT
>JAHRWI010000343.1 GCA_019090225.1 Porticoccaceae bacterium | reverse complement strand
TGCGCGCTCAGTACTACCCTATAAACAGGATATAATCGAGGCTCTGCTTGTCGAACAAACTCAGCCACTGCCTGTCTAAGATACCCACACGGAGTAAGTCCATGAAAACGTTACTATCATTCTCAGCCCTGTTGTTTTTACTTTTCAATGTTTCGGCTCAGGCGGCCACCAAGCAGGAAATCGATCTCTATGCGGAAGAGGCACTCAGTGAATTTAGACAACACACCAGCGCAGGTGCGAAACTCGCCGCCGCCTCACGAGGGATGTTGATATTTCCCAAAGTCTATAAAGCGGGTGCCGGTATTGGTGGTGAATATGGAGAAGGCGTGCTTCGGGTAGGCGGCCAAAATGTCGCCTATTACAGCACGGCGGGAGCTTCAATTGGTTTTCAGTTGGGCGCTCAGCGAAAAGCCCAGATCATATTATTCATGACCGATACTGCCCTCAATAAATTCCGCAATAGCAAGGGCTGGGAAGCCGGGGTAGACGGCAGCGTTGCTATCGCTAACATGGGTGCAGGTGACGGCATTGACACCAATACCGCTCAACAGCCCATCATCGGCTTTATCTTCTCCAATGAAGGGCTGATGTTTAACTTAAACTTGGAAGGCTCTAAATTTACCCGAATCATGCGCTAGCGTTACTGCCCGTGAGTTTGCTATTTATCCAGCGCAAACACCCAGATAACCCCACCCTGGGGCACGTAAGTGGTAGTGCCCTTGCTGAGATTTAGCAAAACCTGTTCCCGCTCAGCATCGACGCCGTAACCTGACTGCACTGCAATATATTGCACCCCATCAACTTCATAACTGACCGGCACGCCAATCACTCCTGAGTTGGTGCGCTGTTGCCACAGGCGTTTACCGGAGCGCGCGTCGTAAGCCCGGAAATATCGATCATTGGTGCCACCGGCAAAGACCAGATCCCCGGCGGTCGCCAATACCGGCCCCCAGTTATGATCTGGAAATTTCACCGACCAGGCTTTCTCCATCGTATCAACATTCCAGGCCTGTAATTCGCCGATATAGTTTTTGGCATCTTTGTGGAGCACCACTTCAAACTCTTCGAGAGAGGCACCCATATAGACCTGGCCCTCGCGGTATTCGGCTTCCTCGCCCTTTAACTTGCCGCAGACATTATCATTGGCGGGAATATAAAGCAGGCGAGATTTGGGACTGAATGCGGCCGGAGGCCAGTCTTTACCACCCCAGGAAGAGGGACAAAAAGTCACCACCTCTCCGGTCTTTGGCTTGCGATCATTGTTGTATTCGGGTCGTCCGGTAAGAGGATCGAGGTTTTTAAAAACATCCTGCTTTACGTAAGGCAAAGCGTTAACGAAATTAATTTTCTTGTCCTTGTTAGTCGCCCGCTCCAGAAACCACAGATAACCATTACGACCGGGATGCACCAGGCCTTTGACCTTTTTGCCGCCACGCTGATAATCGATAAGCAAGGGTGCTGAGACTTCATCCCAGTCCCAGGAATCGTTCCAGTGATATTGATGGTGAGTGCGGAGTTTGCCGGTATCGACATCGAGGGCAATGACCGATGTGGCATAAAGATTATCACCGGGCCGGGCATCACCCATCCACGGGCCGCCGTTGCCAGTACCCCAGTAAGTCAGCTTGGTTTCAGCATCGTAGGAGCCAGTGATCCACACCGGCACGCCGCCAGTTTTCCAGGTGTCCCCCGGCCAGGATTCACTGCCTGGCTCACCGGGTGTCGGGATGGTGTAAGTCTTCCAGGCAGGCTTGCCGGTCTCGGCATCAAAGGCCGCGACAAAGCCACGAATACCAAACTCGCCACCGGATACCCCCACCATGACTTTGCCACTGGCAGCCAGGGGTGCCAGGGTCATGTAATAGCCCGAGGCATAATCTTCAACTTCGGCTTCCCACTCCACCTCGCCGGTACGGGCATTCAGAGCGACTAAATAGGCATCCGTGGTGGCCATATAAACCTTGTCGCCGTGCAGCGCGACACCGCGGTTGGTGGGATGCATCTGGAACAGGTCTTCCGGTAACTCGCGTTCATAACGCCATAATAACTCGCCGGTGCGGGCATCCAATGCTAGCAAATGGTTATGGGGCGTAGTGACAAACATATAGCCATCGTTAACCACAGGAGGTGATTGATGGGCTTCGCGCATACCGGTGGAAAAGGTCCACTTGGGTTTGAGCTTACTGATATTTTTGGTATTGATTTGATCCAGCTGGCTATAGCCGTGGGAGTCATAAGTGCCCCGATACATCAGCCAATTGCGAGGCTCGGGCTTGATCAGACGCTGGTCAGTGACAGGGCTATAGGCAGGCCTGTCTTTCAACAGCGTGCCAGATTTGAGCGGGCTAGAGGGATTACCAAACAGATCGTCGGCAAACCCCGGCAGGGAAAGCGTGGCAGTGATGATAAGCGTAAAAAGCGTTCGCCCCAAGGTGCTGGTGTTGCTCATGCGGTGCTCCTGATTTATTTTTTTGAATTAATATCGTTGTTGTTGAAAGCCAACTTTTCGTGAGAATTTTTCAGCGACGGTAAGGTGCCCCGCCTCAAGGCGCAGTGGCAACATGGCCAAGGGTTTAGGCGCTGGGCCTTTCACCACATTTGCGCTATTGGTGGCATCGTAAAGCGAACCGTGGCAAGGGCAAATCATTTGTTTGTTATCCGCATCCCAACCCTCCACAGTGCAGCCGGTGTGAGTACACACTGCGGAGTAGGCAACCAGGCCATCGCTAACGTTCTGCTTCATAGCGTCGTTCAGGGAATCTGTTGAGAGGCGCATCACCAGCACCATATTCAGCCGGGATCGGTCGCGGACGATGCTGTTCTCCGCATTGTCCGCGACAAACTTTGGGTAAGCTTCAACCGGCTTGGCATCAAGTTTAATATCCTCGCTTTGAATAAGCTGACCTTCTCGATCACCAAAGGCGAAGACCAGTTTGTCACCGGGCTGGGGGCGCATTTTTTCCGGTTTGCTTGCGGCAATGGCTGTGGAGAAAACACCGCAGGGTGAGCTGATGGCTGTTAATAAACCCAGCTTTAACAGGGCGCGGCGACTGCGATTGAGTGGCCCAGTAGCTCGGCAGGGGCAGTCTTCTGGTGAACAGTTTTTCATTGTCGGGGTTTGCCTATCCTTATTTCTCGTTAAGGGCGTTATGCTTGCACAAATATAAATCCAATACCAAGGCAAACCGTCAATGACCAGAGAAATAGCTTGAAGAACAATTTTTTTGAGCCAATTATCCAGCGCCGAATTGCAGTGCTGAATCCATATTTTATGAGGCAACATTTATTGGTTTTCAGTTTAGTGTGTTTGTCGCCGTTCGCCTGGGGTGCTGCAAAAGACACATCGCTTGTCAGGCCCGTCGATGTTAATGCTCCCCACCATGCTGCACAGCCCACGCTTAATGAAATCATTATTCAGGCTTCCCGCACCGGTCAAAGCCCGTCCCTGTGGCCTGGTTCGGCTTACAGCCTTGGCGAAAATGACTTAGGCATCATCAAGCATCGCCATATTGCAGAATCCCTGGTGCGTGCCCCCGGCGTCTGGATCAGTCGTGGCAATGGTCAGGAACACCTCACCGCCATTCGCTCGCCGGTATTAACTGGCGCGGGTGCCTGTGGAGCCTTTCTAATGGCGGAAGACAATATCCCCCTGCGCGGAGCAGGCTTCTGCAACCTCAACCAATTATTTGAATCCACCAGTGAGCTAGCTGAGCGCATTGAAGTCTTATCCGGGCCGCAGTCAGTGCTCTATGGCACCAATGCCATGCATGGGGTGATCAATGTCGTTAGCCCTGTACCAGATAGAACCCGCGCCAGCACAATCAGCATAGAGGCCGGCAGTCATGATTACTACCGAACAACATGGCGGCAAAATGGTGGCGCTAACAATCAAGACTGGTCAGCAGCATTTAGTGGCGTCCACGATGGTGGCTACAAAGACAAGGCCGGTTTCGATCAGCAAAAACTTAAACTCAGTCATCGTGCCCAACTCGACACTAACCAGGGCGGTTTATTTATTACAACCACAGCGGCCTTTACCAATCTAAATCAGGAAACCGCGGGTTTTATCAGAGGTGACGATGCTTACCTGGATGATCGCCGCAGAAAGGAAAACCCCAATCCTGAGGCCTATCGGGATGCCAGCTCACAGCGACTCAATGTGAATTTCGAATATACACAAAGCGAAACTACCAGCTGGACCTTCACACCCTATTTGCGCAATACCGACATGGAATTTTTAATGCACTTCCTGCCCTGGCAGCCGGTGGAAAAAAACAGCCACACCAGCGCCGGATGGCAAGCCGCTTTCCATCATCAACTTAAGAATCAATGGACAATTCATAGCGGTCTGGACGGCGAATATACCCAGGGCAAGCTCGAAGAAACCCAGGTAGATAGCTTCAGCCCCTCGATACCCGCAGGAGTGCATTACGATTACGAGGTCGATGCCCAGGTCATTTCGCCCTTTACCTTATTACAGTGGCAGGCGAGTTCGGCATTGATCTTATCCGCCGGTCTGCGTTATGAATGGCTCAGCTATGACTACGAAAATAAGGCTCCGGAAAGCTCTGCCCCGGACAGCCCTCCCCCAAATGGGCCATGCGCGGTCGGCGTAGACTGCCGCTTTGCTAACCCGGATGATCGAGCCGATCATTTTAATAATGCCTCATGGCAGCTCGGCGGGGTCTATGAATTCTCGCCCTGGTTGAGTGTTTTCAGCAATCTGTCGAGAGCTTATCGAGCGCCGCAAACCACCGAGTTATATCGCCTGCAAGAAGGCCAGCTCAGTACAGACCTCGAAGAAGAAACCCTCGATAGTATCGAAATTGGCCTGCGCGGTGATACGCAGAACTGGCGCTACAGCCTCGCCGCCTTCCGTATGGAAAAAGACGACGTGATTTTTCAGGATACCGATCGTCAAAACATCAGTGGCGCATCGACCAAACATACCGGCCTTGATCTCGCCCTGGCCTGGTCGAGCAACAGCAACTGGTTCGCCACATTAAATGCCAGCTACGCCAAACACACCTACGACAGCAACATGGCCATTAGCGACGTCGATATCAGCGGCAACGACATCGACACCGCACCGCGATACATGAGTAGTATGCAAGTGGGCAAAGCATTCGAGCGCGCGGGCACAGCCGAGCTAGAATGGGTCTATATGGGTAGTTATTACACCGATCCTGAAAATGAACACAGCTATCGCGGCCATCGTCTGTTAAACCTACGCTGGCAATGGCAGGCCACACCGGACTGGCAGCTTGGAGTGCGCATTAACAACATGCTCGATGAAAATTATGCTGACCGAGCTGATTTTGGCTTTGGCCAGGACAGATATTTTGTCGGCGAGCCTCGTACCGGGTTTATCGAAATAACGCGGCAATTATAAATGCGGTAAGTATATTGTAAGACTTAAAGAGCCAGGAGCAAGCCGATATGAAAAAATTAAAAAATGAAAAAGAACTCTTAAAAAAAGCCATCGACGAGGGCGTTAAGTATGCAGAAAAGCGCGGCGTAGTCGAATTTGAAGCCACCGACTCAGCCAATGAAAAAGTCGAATATATCTATCGCCTGTTGATCCACGACGCAGTCATTCAACCCATACCCGAAGATCAGATCTCCCAGAAAACCATGCGCCATAAACTGGCTATCTGGGCCTCAAAGTTATAAGCAAATTAACCAGGACTGAATTCAGCAGGAAACCACCATGAGTGATCTCCCCCATTGCCCCACATGTAACTCCGAATACACCTACCAGGACGGAGAGATGTACGTCTGCCCGGAATGCGCTCACGAATGGCCGCAAGTAGCGGCGGCTAAAAGCGAGGAAGACGAAGCGATTATAAAAGACAGTAACGGCAATATCCTCAGCGACGGAGATAGTGTCACCGTGATCAAAGACCTGAAAGTGAAGGGTTCTTCATCAGTGGTGAAGGTTGGTACCAAAGTTAAGAATATTCGCCTGGTGGATGGCGATCACGACATCGACTGCAAAATTGAGGGTATTGGCGCAATGAAACTGAAATCTGGATTTGTTAAAAAGATTTGAGTGAGGCTAAAGCCTTCCAGGCAGAGTACGGTAGTTAAAAATAACCAGGCAATAATTCAAAACTGTAGCGTTTTTTATCAGCAATTTGAGCAATGATGACGGCGTAACTAGCGAGGTCGCCAGGCGATGAAACATACAATTACACTTGTTCTATTAATCTTATGGTCGATTCCGTCCTTCTGCCTGGAGATTGGCGATGTAGCACCTGATTTTTCACTTGAAGGTACTGACGGTCAGATTCACCGATTAGCGAACCATCGTGGTGAACAGGCAGTCGTTCTCGCCTGGTTTCCTAAAGCCTACACGCGGGGATGTACTATCGAATGTAAGTCCCTGGCCGAGAATGGCCATTTATTGAATAAATTTTCGGTCTCGTATTTTATGGCCAGTGTTGATCCCATTGAGAAAAATATCGGTTTTGCCAAACAGCAAAAAGCAGATTTTCCCTTGCTGAGTGATCCATCGAAGCAAGTGGCGCGGGCATATGGTGTATTAGGCGAGACTGGTGTCGCCGCTCGGCATACTTTTTATATCGGCAAGGACGGTAAAATTTTAGCCATTGATAAAAATGTAAACCCGGCGACTTCAGCCGGGGATATGGCTGCGAAGCTGACAGAACTGGGCATCACCCTTGAAGCGAATAAATAGAGCAACTCACTTTAGAGTCAAGAGGGGGCGTTCCCACTAGCGGTGAGAGTGGTAACTACTATTCCCCAAACGAGGGCAATTCAAAATTCTCGGAAGACACCTACACTAATCTTAGGCAACGCCCAACAAAATCATAATTAATCCAGGAGAAAGACCATGAGCACTTCACTCTACGATATCCCTCTTAACAAGATCGACGGCAGCGAAGCGATGTTTGCCGAATATCAGGGCCAGGTGGCCTTGATTGTTAACGTCGCATCCAAATGTGGCCTGACACCCCAGTACGAAGGCCTGGAAAAACTTTACGAGAAATACCAGAACCAGAATTTTGTGGTGTTAGGGTTTCCCTGTAACGATTTCGCGGGTCAGGAGCCGGGCACTGACGCGGAAATTCAGGATTTCTGCACAAGCAATTTTGGTGTCGCGTTCCCCATGTTCAGCAAGGTCAATGTTAATAGCGAACCAAGGCATCCACTCTATGCCACGCTGATCGAAGCTCAGCCCGAGGCCGAAGCTGCCGCAGGTGGCAAACTGAAGGATGCCCTGGCTAAAAATGGTTTGCTGCCGAAACTCTGCACCGACGTGACCTGGAATTTCGAAAAGTTTCTGGTTGGTCGCGACGGCACAGTGCTGGGCCGCTTCGCCCCGGATATGAGCCCTGAAGATGGCGTCTTAGTGAGTGCCATTGAAAGCGCACTTGCCGCTTAAGTGCATCTCGGTCTTTTAGCAGCCACCCCAATAAACTCAGGAGAACCGGTATGGCATTACAGAACATTAATCCCATCAACGATCAATTGGCCGATATTATCGTCCGCGCTGGTGATCCGTGGGTCGAATCGGAACCGGGCAAGGCATGGATCAAAGTACTCTGGACTGGCCCGGAATCGGGGCGATGGGCTGCCTTGTTTCGCTGGAAGAAAGGTTACGTGGCCCCGCGACATAAGCATCTTGCCGCCGCCCATACCTACATCCTAAAGGGTAAATTACAGGTGAGGGGTGGCACCCTGGAGGCCGGTGATTATGATTACGAGCCAAATGGCGT
>JAHRWI010000342.1 GCA_019090225.1 Porticoccaceae bacterium | reverse complement strand
GGGGCAATCTGCCAGGGCAGCGTCAAAATAGTCCAGCAGGTTCTCATCACGCCACCAGCCTTCGCTGCGCATGGCGTCTATTCTTTGCTGGGGAAGGATGGGGTCTACAATCATCGAAATCTCCTACGGTATTGCTTTAGCCTTGTGATCAAAAATTTTTGGCGCCAATGGCGATGAGCTAATCACTAATAATGAAATGCTCTCGGTAATAGACGAGTTCGGCGATGGAGTCGTGAATATCGTCCATTGCCAGATGGCTGCCTTTTTTTCGAAAGCCATTGAGCAGCTCCGGCCGCCAACGGGTCACCAGCTCTTTGATGCTACTGACATCAAGATTGCGGTAATGGAAAAAGTTTTCTAGGGCCGGCATTTCGCGGGCTAAAAACCTTCGATCCTGACAAATCGAATTACCACTCATGGGTGATTTTCCCGGTGGCACCCAGGCTCTGAGAAACTCAATGGTTTGCTGCTCAGCGGCAGCGGCCGTTAATTCACTGCCGCGTACCCGCGCTGTTAAACCCGACTGGCCGTGTTGGCGGGCATTCCATTCATCCATACCATCAAGCACTGCATCGGTCTGATGGATAGCGAGCATGGGGCCTTCGGCAAGAATATTTAGATCCTTGTCGGTCACCAATGTCGCAATTTCGATGATGACATCATTGACGGTATCGAGCCCAGTCATTTCGAGGTCGATCCAGATAAGATTTAGTTCATCCATATTAGCGCCTGTTAAAACGAGTCGTTGTTAAATCGAGCAGTGATTAAGTCAATAATATTTAAGTAGAGAACATTTGAGACGACCTACAAAGCCGAGGTCTTATAAGGCATGTACTAATAAGCCTTAAAATAAGCTAGTCCTCGCGTTTTTCTTTCGCCACTCTCAAGATATTTTCCAGATGCTTAATGCGACCTTCAGCCTGGTGAATTTGCGATTTATCCTCAGCATTTTCTGAATGGCTCTCTTCATTCTGCTTGTTGGTCGCCCTCACCTGCTCTTTAAGTAAGCTCAACTCCTCCCTTAGAGCATCGATTTTTTCGGCCCTGTCGGCTTTATCAAATATCGATTGCTCAGGTGCGCGGGCCTCATCTTCATCTGAAACCCTAGGTCTTGCCGGGGCAATCGTTCGATCTGTATCGCCGAGCCGCCGCTGATTGATAAATGCTGGCGATACTATTTCTATACCGGCACCGTGTAATTGGTCCAACACAGCTTTGCGCAAACGGGTTCGCAAAGTCAGTATCTGTTTCACTTCGGCGCAAAAACCCGCTACTTTGTAAGTGATCGCGTCATTGCCCAGGGCTAGAATCTGGACAAAAGGGTCTTCCAAACCGGCATCGATCCCAGCTTGCTTTACCAGGGGTTCAACATGGTAATACGGTATATCGTAACCCAGCGATAATTCGCAGGAGACAATGGTTCCAGATGCACGCACCACCTTGACAGGATGGGTGGTCAGATAAAGATTGGGCAGAGTAATGAGATCCCGGTCTTCAGATTGAATCTCGGTATGAAACAAACCCCGCTCGGTGACCCGACCAAAATGCTCATTAACCCGAACAAAATCGCCCCGATTAAAACTTTTTACCGTGCGCAGCATAAAACCCGCCATGGCATTAGAGACAAAGGTAGTTGATGACAAAGCAAATACACCGGTAAGCACCAAACCCAATAGACTGAGCAGATCCCCCCGAGCGGTTTCTGATATAGGCAGCGCCAGAATCACCGATATGAGCGCTACAACGGTGAGTAAGAGTAAAACCGTCTGCCGGAACAGGGGCGAAGCCCGATGATCAACAGCGCGTCGAATAAGCATAAAGTGTGCAAAACTCAGTAACACCACTGACGCCACCAGGACAATCAGCAGCGGCAGGTAGTCTTTCATTGCGTCATAAATAGAACTCAGCAAAGCCTTACCATCTCAATGTTATAGCCGCACATTATGCTATAAGCTAGGAGTTCGGAACAGGCGCAGAAAACCAGCACAATGACGAAGTCAAAACTCACTTTGCGGCAACAAAAACGCATTCGCGATAAACAATCGCGCGCGTCGTCGATGCCAAAAAATGATGATGTGGTCGATCAACTCCTGTCCTCCGGTCAGTTTGGGCCGGAGCAAAATGGCACTGTGGTAACGCGCTTTAGCAATCAGGCTGATGTTATGTCGAGCCAACAACCCGACAGCCCACTACGTCGATGCTACTTCCGCTCCCACCTGGAATCTCTGGTAACCGGCGATCGAGTAGTCTGGCGTGATGGCGATCCAGACGGAGTTATCTCTGCCGTATTGCCCAGAACCAGCCAGCTGGAGCGTCCGGATAGTCGCGGCAATATCCGCACCGTGGTGGCGAATATAGATAACATCCTGATTGTTGTGGCGCCGGAGCCGGAACCCTACAGTGAGTTGATCGACCGCTATCTCGTCGCCAGCGAACACCATCAGATTTCACCAATTATTATTCTTAACAAATGCGACCTGGATACCGAGCGGGTTACCCAGGTGGAGACTATGCTGACTCCGTATAAAGATCTAGGCTATCCGGTAGTGGCAGTGTCCGCTAATACCGGTCAAGGGGTCGATGAACTAAGCGTTTTGCTCACCGACCGAACCAGTGTTTTTGTCGGGCAATCCGGCGTTGGGAAATCATCGATTATCAATACCCTGTGTCCACCGGCCCAAGCAAAAATTGGCAAGTTGTCAACGGCCAGAGCCAAGGGCCGACATACCACCACCACGGCAGATCTGTATTTATTACCCGGCGGCGGAAGCATTATCGACTCGCCGGGCATTCGGGAATTCGGACTGGTACACCTGGATCAACAACAACTGGCCCGGGGTTTTATTGAATTTAGAGATTTTTTAGGGCAATGCCGGTTTCGCAACTGCAGCCATAAAGACGACCCTGACTGCGCTCTGCGTAGCGCCTGTGAAGAGGAAAAAATATCAGCCCAACGCTTGGATAGCTATCATCGAATCAGCGCAAGTCTGGGCTATGTATGAGCATCTAAAGATCATTCCTACAAACACTAATCCGGCAAAACGCCCCTCAAATAACCGTACAATAGCGTCGAATTACCCCACCTACTTTCTGGCCGTCAAAGCGTGTGGGCAGCTAACCAAGAATCTACATCTATGAGCACTAATGTAAGCAGTATTAAAGATAAGCTTTTCTGTGGCCTGCAATACCTTTTGCCACAACATTTACTGTCTCGACTAGGCGCTCGATTAGCTGAGTCGAGAATACCCTGGTTCAAGAATTTCCTAATTGGCATTTTCATCAAGAAGTTCCAGGTAGATATAGACGAGGCTTGCGATCAGGACCTCGATGCCTACTCTAGTTTCAATGATTTTTTTACCCGAGCGCTCAAGCCAAATGCCCGACCCATTACCGATGACGCCAATGCGCTTACCTCACCGGCCGACGGCACCATTAGCCAATGCGGAGATATCACCCAGGGCCAGTTAATCCAGGCCAAAGGCCTTAGCTATCTAGCGAGTGATCTAATCGGCGATGAGGCCATCGCTTTGCAATTCCGGCATGGCAAGTTTATTACCACCTACCTTTCTCCAAGGGATTACCACCGGGTGCATATGCCACTGTCGGGGACGTTACTACATTCTCGGTACATTCCAGGAAAGCTCTTTTCCGTAAATACGGTGACGGCCTCACTGGTTCCCGAATTATTTGCCCGCAATGAACGTTTGGTGTGTGTGTTTGAATCCCAACACGGTCCGTTTGTACTTATTATGGTCGGAGCCATGATGGTAGCCGGCATTGAAAGTGTTTGGCAGGGCAGCTACTCACCGCGCAAATCACTTGTTTGTAATCATAGAGATGTGCACGGCAACAGCTCACTTCGATTTGATAAAGGTGCCGAAATCGGTCGCTTCAAATTTGGTTCTACGGTGATTTTGTTGTTATCTAATCAGCTGCGTCTGGAGGCTAAGCTGGAACCTGGACTGAATATCCAGGTAGGTGAAACTGTAGCTATGTCATTAGTCGACGAAGTTACCGATGCCAGCTAGAACCACTCACTGACCAGCAAACCGGATCAGCATACCTGACTCTCAACTCAATGTATCGAATCCCATTTTACCTCGTAGAGACAACCAGAAACCTTTTTTAGATTCAGCTGAATCACTCATAAACAATGTCGATACATTTGATAAATCAATATCGTAGCCCATTGGCTCTAGATCTCGAGCAATTGCAACCCGATCGGCATCTTGTAATCGGATCCCACCAGTTTGACTAAGCGCTTTGCGCGTCTTCTCTTCGTTCTTCAAGTCAATCAAAAAGATATTGTCATTCAGATTATCCGAACTTTGACCAAGAATCGCGACTTGTGGGGTAAGACGGAATTGAGGGTGCTGTTCGACAATAACGCCAATATCCCCAGTTGTAAGTTCGACAAGGGTCCCCGTGGGATACAGGCCCACCGACTGAATAAATTGAACGACCAAGTCTTCCTGAAACGCATCGCCCCGCATGTTATATAGCAAACTAACCGCCCTTGAGGGTGCCGAGGGATGATTGATCTCTATTGGAAAACAGATTAGATCATAGGCGGTCGCTATGCCGGCAATTCTTGCCAGCAAGGGTATTTTTGTCCCCGATATTCTTTCAGGGAATCCCTGGCCATTATGACGTTCGGCATGATAGCGGACAACGGAAATTACTCTGGGTTCAATTTTGAGCGTATTGCGGAGCATTTCAACTCCATAGGACACGTAATTATAATACTCGCGCTCTTCTTCATCCGTTCTATTTTGCTTGCGCAATAATGCGTTTGATACCTTTGTTTTACCGATATCTTTTAATAAGGTACCAAGACACAATACCGATATTTCCTTTTTGTCCATACCTATATATCGGGCAAACTGCACGGCCCATAAAGATGATCGCAAACTATGGTCGTGAATGTGTCGATCTTTTCCTCGCAGGCGCACCAGCCATGTAAATGCATCCGGGCAGCGCAAGACGCTTTCTACCATGCCTCCTACGTTATTTTTAAGGGTTTCATAGTCAGCAAGTTTACCGCGAGAAATTTGTCGGCTTACCAAAGACAAATTTGCCCTCAAATCACGAACAATATGCTTGGCCTGCTCGACTTCTTTTCGTAATGTAACAGTCGTTTCATAAACCCCGGCATGCACTCTGATAGGGGGCCAGGGTTCTTCATCTCCCCCCCCTCGACTAACCCGGCGTCGATCTGATTTAGCCACAGATCGTGTATTTACTCTCCGGTCACCAGGTTGCCAGCCGACCCCATTAGAGTCCAGGGACATAGGCTCTCTAGCTACGTCGATATAGACATAGGAGCAATAAGTCTGCAAAGTGGATATGTCAGCGCCAGATCTTATGTGAAAACCCTGGATAGGGAAGGGAGTATTACTCCAGGGGCGATCCAAACGACAGACAAACATGCCTGGAGTCAAATCTGCTACGCTGATTTGAACCTGTTTAATCACCATGTCAATTATCGTTCTTCAAGGCTGAATCTCTCAACGTCGTATTCCACTTTCAGGCCATGCTAGCGTGACAGGGAAGTTGACCGTACCAATGGGATATCTCCTGTTAAAGCAGAGTAAACACCGTAGCAGGTTTTGCAAGGCGATTCGCCCGAACGGCCTAATTAGCCGACAAGCGCCACCCGCTAAACAATATAGTGAGACACAACTCTCAAAAGCGTGATCCTGGCTACGTCTTAAGTTGGGCAGCTAAATGCTATATTTTAAAAATCCCCATAAATAAAAAGCGCCAATCTACCGGTCGCCGCTAACTTCATTAAGACCGGAAAAGTTCCAAATAAGTCCTCGATCCTGGTAAAACCTGTAGATTGTGAATAAAGAGAGTGAAGTCAACTGTTTCTCACCATATACCCATGCAAGCGCCGAATGTTAAGCTCGAAATATAATAAACGGAAAAAGCAATAGTACCGGCGCAAATGATGGCCGAGGCGGAAGCATTCATTTCTTTCATCAAAAAAGTGCCTGACGAAGACGAATGAAAAAACGAACAAAAAAATGACAGGCCCCTACATTAACTGGCAGATTATTTATTGGCAGTGTTTTTAAGATCGATGATCCTCAAGAATACGCGCTCCAGTCGGTGAGGTATGCCTGCGAATCACCAGAAAGAGGTTTACAGGTGTGAATGAGTGGAGAACCAGGTAAATTTTCGTCTGAATTCAAAACCGTGCGGGATTATCCAGATTTTCCGGCTTTATACCACGTTGATCAGAGTTTCCTCGACTCCATCCTTTTAAATTAATAAGTGATGGGCCTAGCCCCTCAAAAATGTGAACCCCTTCACAAATCCAGTGATTCCTACCTGATCAGATGCATAATTTTTCAAATAACCTCATTAGACAGGTATTTTTTTACTCAGAAAAACAATGTACTATGGCGCTAAACTAATGTTAACTATGAATTTATGTGCTTTCATACTCTTATTTGTACCGCTGGTCTGTAAGCTGTTCAGATGTCCAGGTCATGCGTGTATAAACTTATTAATTGGCACAAACCGACCACGACTGAAGAGAACAATGAGGTTATGGACCCATCATTGGAAAGGAGGGACGCGACTTGGTAACTCCCCGCAAAAATAGTACTAGAGGATTCACCCTGTTAGAACTGCTGGTGACTTTGGCTATTGCTTCTATCCTGGTCACCCTTGGTACGCCCAGTTTTATGGCCGTGTTAAGAACCAATAAACTGTCCGGCCAGGCCAATGATTTCATCTCCAGTCTCAATATCGCTCGAAGTGAGGCTGTGCATAGAAGCTCACAAACAACAATGTGTCAGAGCGCCGATGGAACCTCCTGCGGAGGTGAATGGGAAAATGGCTGGATCGTGTTCATTGATCCAGCTAATACAGGCGTTGTAAACGCGGGGGAAGAAATTATTTTAGTTAACGATGGTCTTGATAACGCCCGCCATACATTGCAGGGCAATACCAATGTCAATAGTACGGTGGTATTTGATTCCCGCGGATACGGTGTCGGCTCAAATGGTCAGCTCGCCCTTTGTTTTGACCAAGATGGCGATGGAAGCGGCGATTTCGACGATCAGAACACCTGGGTCATCAACATCAGCAATACTGGCCGGGTCAGAAAGATAAGGCCTTCTGACAGTAGCGTTTCTCTGACAAGTTGTGACCCCTGATGAATAAATTCACAGCGCGTATGGGGCGCGGGTTTACTCTGATAGAGGTGCTCATTACAGTTTTTGTGATGGCCCTGGGGTTACTGGGGTTTGCTGCTTTGCAAACCCAGGGGGTCAAGTTCAACCGAACCGCTGACTTGCGAACCCAGGTTACCCAGTTAACTTACAATATTGGAGACCGGATGCGGGCAAACGTGACTGGTGCGGTCAGCGGCGATTATGTTGCTGCCGCCAAGCCAGTACCGAGCTACGATTGTTCCTCTTCATTTTCGGGCACTTCATCGGCCAATACCTGCTCTTCTACTGAGATGGCAACTGCCGATCTTAATCAATGGTTTAACGCCCTGAGTGTAGCTTTGCCATCTGGTACCGGATCAATTTCCTGCGCAGATGCAGACGCTGCTGACGGCGATCCCTGCACACTTGGCTCGCTTCATACCATCCAGGTTCAGTGGCAAGAAACCGATGAGACAGGATTTACCAGCAAAATTTTTTCACTGGATATCCAACCGATCACAATATCGATCGAGCAATTCAAAGTGGTGCTGCGGGCATTGTCGCAAAAAGCGACAAGTTCGAAGAACTTGTATTTGCGATCGATAAAACAATGCAGGGCGAGTTGTATTACTCTCCTACGATTAAGTCACGAATCTTACAACCGCGTGGCAAGTCGGCGATGTCCCGCTTTTCTTCATTAACGCCGCGAGAGCTTGAAGTTTTGC
>JAHRWI010000341.1 GCA_019090225.1 Porticoccaceae bacterium | reverse complement strand
CTTCCGTTTCGCCTTGCTCCGCCAGCATTTGAGCCGCGTGGCTGATCGCGCCGAGAGGGTTTCTGACTTCGTGGGCGATGCTACCTGCCAGACGACCCAAAGATGCCAGTTTTAATTGTTGGGCGTTCTGGACGGTGGATCGAGTGTCTTCTATGAAAATAATGGTGTGCCGTTCTTCTGCTTCGTCCAGGCGAGCAAAGTTGCATTGCACTTCAGTATTTATGTTGGGGATAGATAGAGGTGGGCAACGTTGCCAGGGATAGGCTTTCCAGTTTTCATATTGTTTGAATATGCCGTTTATGGAACTCAGAGAAATACCTCGTGCCAGTGGAACGCCGGCTTTGTGGCCACCCAGCAATTCGACAGCGGCATTGTTAATGAGTTTGATTTCGGCACTGGTATCGACCAGCACGATACCGGTTCGCATGCGACTGACAATCAACTCGTTAAGTTTTTGTAAATGAGTGGCCTGATCGGCCTCGCGGATCGCCAGGTGCTGGGATTCGTGGAGTCGGCGATTCAGACTACGAAACAGAAAGGCGGTAAAAAATAGTACGCTACCCAGCAAGCCAGCTGGGAAAAATGCTGTGTTTTTGGCATCCAGGAAGACCACAGAAATGATCGTTTCCGCCAGGATCAAAAGACTGGCTATTGCGGCTAGCAATATGGCCAGTTGCCCAGTAAAAATAAGTGATCCGGTGGCGATGCTTACTAGTAGCAGCAGGCCAATGCCGCTACTAAGTCCACCGCTGGTAAACATCAACAAATTTAGAGCGATGATGTCGATTAGCAGATAGAGGAACAGCAAATATGGTTCGCCTTGGAAGTTTAATTTGATCAACCAGGCGAGGCCGAGCAGGGTTAATGCAACAAAACTAAGGGCAGCGATCAAAAAATTATTGCTTGAAAAAGACCCAAGGATCCCGGCGGCGAAGCCAGATAGGTACATTCCGAGCAGTAACACTGACAGTAAAAATCGGTAGTAGGCATAAATTCTGATCAGCCCCCGGGAAAAGGCTGGGCTATGGATAACCGGGCTAGGATTTGTGAATTTACGATTTGCCTGGGTGAATTCCGGCATAAAAATGTATCCGTTTTGCTATAGCGCAAATTTTAGCTGAAAATGCCCAGCCAATTCACTACGTGCCTAATGTTATATGAATAAGCTTTCTTTGGTTCTCGCTCAAATCAACCCCGTAGTCGGGGATATTCCCGGCAATACCCAGCGAGTCATCACTGCTGTAGCCGAGGCCCGGGATCGGTTCTCCCCTCAGGTGGTGGTCTTTCCCGAACTGGTTTTGTGCGGCTATCCCCCCGAGGATTTATTGCTGCGACCGAGTATACAGACTCGAATCGAAAGGGCGCTGGGGGAATTAGAAAAGGCTTGTAATGACATAACCGTGGTGCTGGGTTACCCCTGGCGACAGGACGGTCTTTTGTACAACATGGCAGGGATCATCGAAAACGGGAAATTGGTCGCGCAATATGCTAAAAATTGTCTGCCTAATTATCAGGTATTTGATGAAGAACGTTACTTTAAAGCCGGTGATCAGCCCTGTGTGGTAAATATTTGTGGGATTAAAACCGCCTTGACGGTTTGCGAGGATATTTGGGATAGCGGACCCATGAACCAGGCTAAAGCTGCTGGGGCGAGCTTGATGATTAATATCAACGCTTCACCCTTCCACAAAAATAAACAGGGGCTGCGCCAGGAAACTGTCGCTCATAGGGCGCGGGAAGGCGCCATTCCAGTAGTTTATGTTAACCAGGTTGGTGGTCAGGATGAGTTGGTATTTGATGGCGGCTCAATGGTTGTTGATGGTTTAGGTAAGGTCTGTTTCCAGGCACCTTTGTTCGATGAGGAGCTGTACTGTGTGGGCCTGGAGTTCGATGACAGTAGCGTACAAGTTGTAAAGCAATCCACCCCGTTGTTGCCAGACGTGTTGGCAACGGTTTATCAGGCTCTGGTGATGGGTGTTCGAGATTACGTTAATAAAAACGGTTTTAATGGCGTTGTCCTGGGTTTATCGGGGGGCATTGATTCGGCGCTGACACTGGCTATAGCCGTTGATGCTCTGGGGGCGGACAGAGTTGAAGCGGTTATGATGCCGTTTCGTTACACCTCCCAACTCAGTCTCGATGATGCCCAGGAAGAAGCCCGCTTACTCAATGTTAAGTACAAAATTATTGGCATAGAACCTCTCTATGAGGCTTTTTGTGACGCCTTAGAAGAAGAGTTCAGGGATACAGAAAAAGATAAAACTGAAGAAAATATCCAGGCCCGGTCGCGGGGTGTGTTGCTGATGGCGATATCCAATAAAAAAGGCTATCTGGTGTTGACCACTGGGAATAAAAGCGAAATGGCCGTTGGCTACGCGACCTTGTATGGGGATATGGCTGGTGGACTCGATGTGCTCAAAGACGTGCCCAAAACTGTGGTCTTCGATCTTGCCAGGTACCGCAACAGCTTATCTCAGGTGATCCCTGAATCGGTCATTACCCGGCCCCCTTCTGCTGAGTTAGCCCCGGATCAGATCGATGAGGACTCACTGCCTCCTTATGAAATTTTAGATCAGATACTGGCGCTTTATATAGAGGAGGATATGGCGGCGAAGGATATTATCGACAGGGGTTTCTCAGCCGAAGAGGTTAATCACATTGTTCGCTTGGTTGACCTCAATGAATATAAACGTCGACAGGCGCCCGTGGGTATCAGGATTTCTGAGCGGGGTTTTGGCCGAGACCGGCGTTATCCTATTACCAACGGTTGGCGGCCTGGCGAATAATTAGTCAAACAGGCCAAAGCTGAGTTTACTGAGCCAGGAGCGATCCGTTTCGGTGGCTTCTGTAGATTCACTCGGTACTGGGTTGCTTATGCTGCTATCCACTTCGATCTCATTTCTTATTTCGGCGATTCTTCTGTCAATGGGGTTATAAATTTTTCGGGTATCGTAAAACGGTGGTTTTTCGGGTTTAAGGTAGCCGAGCGTCACGCGGCTGAGCCAATGTTTATCATCGCTGACGATACTATCCTGGAACATGAATTGCCCCTCTTCATCAAGAGCGGGGTGGTTGGCGTAGTTGGCAGCCAGCACCTGTGCCGCATCGCTGGCTAAATCTCGTAAACCCATCATCGAGTAGGCCTGGGCCATCACCGCGAGACCATCGGGAACCGCCGGGCTTTGCTGGAAGTTTTCAACCACGTAGCGACCTCGATTAGCCGCAGCAAGATAAGCGCCACGTTTAAAATAATAATTAGCCGCCTGTATTTCATGGCGGGCCAGCAAGTTACGCAGATGTACCATTCTTTTTCGAGCGTCCGCAGCATAGGTGCTGTTGGGGTAACGGCTAATCAATTCGCTAAATATCGCGAAAGCCTGACGGGCTTCACCGGGATCACGGCGAGTTTCATCGGTTGGAACAATGTTAGAGAAAATGCCTTTGGTCTGGGCAATTGAAGCTAAGCCTTTAATGTAATAGGCATAGTCGACATTGGGGTGGCGAGGGTGAAGCCGGATAAAACGGTCTGCGGACGCTGAAGCGGCTTCGTGATCCTGGGATTCATGGTAAACGTAGATTAACTCTAGCTGGGCTTGTTCGGCGTAGTTCCCAAAGGGGAATTGGGCTTCAAAACCTTGCAGGTTAGAAATTGCATCAGTCCAGTTTTTTGCCCGTAAGTTTTTCTGTATGCGGTCAAAAAATTCTTTTTCAGTGAGGGTTTTTAGCTCTTCCTTCTTTCGCGCTTCGGCCTCGGTGTCGGTGTCGATAAAAGGCACCCAGGAACAGCTTGAGATAAGACAAGAAAGCACGGCAAAAAAAATGACTAAACGCATAATCGGTGAGTTACCTGAAGTGTGTCTGGGTATCGCTTGAGTAGCTTGGCCCTGTAGAATCGCCATTTAACCACAGCGAACCGGCAAGCTGAATAGGCAATGCAATCCGATCTAAGACTTCCTCCCGTCAAACAACAAGTTCCTGACAATTTACGGGGCTACCGGCTCGACCAGGTGGCCGCCAAAATCTTTACTGAGTACTCCCGTGGTCGCCTACAGGCGTGGATTCGCGAGGGTCTGCTGCGCGTTGACGACCGGCCCGCTAAGGTCCGGGATAAACTGGCTGGGGGAGAATGGTTAACACTGGAGGCAGAACCCCTGGTGATAGCTGACTGGCAGGCCCAGAATCTGGATTTAGATATTGTTTACGAAGACAGCGCTATTTTAGTGGTCAATAAGCAGGCTGGGCTGGTTGTACATCCGGGCGCAGGAAACCCCGACCTGACCTTGCTCAATGGCTTGCTGCATCATTGCCCGCAACTGGAAGCGGTGCCGAGGGCGGGTATCGTTCATCGTCTCGATAAAGACACTACAGGCCTGTTAGTGGTGGCTAAAACATTGGTGGTACACAATGCTTTGGTTAAACAACTCAAAGCGCGGTCGGTATCCCGTCAATATGAAGCCATTGTCCAGGGCGAGGTCAATCGTCGCGGTACGGTTGATGAACCGATTGGTCGGCATCCTGTGGCACGGGTGCGTATGGCGGTTACACCCGGAGGCGGCAAGCCAGCGCTAAGTCATTATCAACCCATCGCTCGATATCACGGTTACACGCACCTAAGGGTGATTCTGGAGACTGGCCGAACCCATCAAATCCGAGTTCATATGGCGCATATTGGCCACCCTTTAGTGGGTGACCCTCTTTACGGTGGGCGTTTGAAAATACCGGCGGGGGTCGGAGAGGCCTTGAGTGCGGGTTTGAGAGGTTTTAAGCGGCAAGCACTGCATGCCGCGCATTTGGCCCTGTCTCATCCCGAATCCGGCGAGTCGATGCTCTGGAAAGCTACCTTGCCGGAGGATATGCAGCAGTTGTTGAATCTTTTTGCTGACGATACTGGTGGTAGCGCTTAAGTATGTCGAAACCTCGCTGAAAATGGTCGCTGCTTTAGATCAGATATTTTCAACTTTGATCCCCGACTGGCCTTTGCCAACAGGGGTGAGAAGTGTGGTGACCACACGACCGATTAGTCAAATGCAGGGTGGTTCAACGATTGAACGGTTTTTGGGCCTAGCCCCCTCAATTCAACTGGATACTCCGCAATATAAGAATGTGCAGTCAGCCAGAATAGCGCTGGCCGAGCAGTTAGACTTGAGCTTGACACCCCAATGGTTGCAACAAGAGCACGGGGTGGAAGTCGTCAAGGCATCAGCAAATCAGGTGATACCGATAGCTGATGCGTCATTTACCCGTGAATCAGGTTTAGCCTGTGCGGTATTAACAGCCGACTGCCTGCCTTTGTTGCTGAGCGCCAAAGACGGCTCCCTGGTGGCGGCAATTCACGGCGGCTGGCGAGGTTTAGCCAATGG
>JAHRWI010000340.1 GCA_019090225.1 Porticoccaceae bacterium | reverse complement strand
GCAAACGCCGAATACGAATTCGATATTCTGGTCTACGCAACTGGCTTTGATGCTATGACGGGTGGCATGACGGCGATTGATATTCGCGGCAAGGGTGGCGAGTCGATCAAAGACAAGTGGGCTGATGGACCTACTGCCTACCTCGGTTTACAAGTCAGCGGTTTCCCCAACCTGTTTACGATCACCGGCCCCGGCAGCCCCTCTATTTTGAGTAATGTGATTGTTTCCATTGAGTACCACTGTGAATGGATTGATCAAACCATTTCTTATCTGCGGGACAACAACATCAAAGCCATGGAAGCGGAACAACCCGCTGCCGATGCTTGGGCGATCCACGTTAATGACGCCGCTCAGGGCACCATGTATGTGGCGCCAACCTGCAACTCCTGGTACCTAGGTTCTAACATCGAAGGCAAAAAACGTATGTTTATGCCTTATTTAGGCGGTGTTGATAAGTACGACGAAAAGTGCCGTGAAGTGGTGGCTAATGGCTACGAAGGGTTTTCTTTGACTAGCTAATCCGCAAATACAGGTACGTATTCATATGCGTACTCTCGTAGATAAAAGCACCGTCAAGCGAGATCATCGTTGACGGTGCTTTTTTTATTTCTATTTCTTGTACCTGAAACGTTCAGCACCTGTCAATTGTATGTGCCACGTCACGTATTGCTTAAAACGGGTACAAATAACCCGTTTGGTTTCAGTAGATTAAGCGCTATACTTCAAGAACTGGCGTGCAAGTGGCTTCCTATTAGTGACATCAATTACCTGATTCCAAACCGAAAGCCCTAACTCAAATCAAAACAGCGCCTTTTATTCAGGAGGAATACCCAGTGATCTTAGAAAAATTCAAACGTATGCCTGCGCTCCGCGCCCTCGCCCTTATCGCCGCCCTGTTAATGTGTCAGCCATCGTTCGCGTACGAAGCACCAAAAACACCGCCCTCGGGCATTGAAATGGCTGCTGACCTGATCATCGGACGACCTGCGGGGCTTATCATGTCCCTTGCCGGAACGGCAGTGTTTCTCGTCGGGCTACCCTTCAATGCAGCCGGTGGTAATGTTAAAGATTCCGCCAAGAAGCTCGTAGCGGCTCCCGTCATGTCAACCTTTGTTCGTTGCCTGGGTTGTCCCAATAGCGGATACAGAACCCAGTACCAAAGCCGGTAAACCAGTAAGGGCTAATGGCCCTACTTCTGAGACATCTAGCGCTTCGCAGAGTATGCATTGGATCCTCTGCGAAGGTTCAATGGCGCCAATATAATCCTATAGTTGCAATGCCGATAGGGAACATAACAGCAGCGATGCTATGCGGATGTATTGACCCGGTATTCGATCCACCCAGCGCATCGCTAAATAAAAACCCAGCAGTGCCGCCGGAATCAGCGGCAAAGTCAGCCTCAGATGGTACCAGGACATAAAGCCCGCTGGGACTTGTACCGCTAGAGACAAAATACAACTCACAATAAAAAAAGCCGATAGATTGGCTCGAATCAAACTGGCCTTTTCGTGCTGCAATAACAAAGCCATTGGCGGCCCACCGATAGCCATGCTCGTGCCCATAAAACCTGAAAGAAATCCGGCCACCGCCATCCGTTGAGGTGTTGGAGTAATTCTAAAGGGCAACAAACTGACCAGAACAGCTATCACCAGAGTAATACCCAGGCAAAGCGACAACAGGCGAGCATCGGCCCACACTAGCAAGCCACCACCGGCTAGAGAACCGGGAATACGCCCGGCAACCCCGCACCTAAACCTTGCAACGAAATACGAGAGCGATATCGATAAGCGTTGGCCATAGACAAAATTAAAGCCGTAGCCGTAATTGGCCCAGGCACGTAATCTGGTGACAATAAAAATAATAGTGGCGCAGCAACGATGGCCAAGCCAAAACCAATGGCGCTTTGGACAAAAGCGCCCATCAAAATAAGCAAAGCAGCGAACACAACATCCATTATGGAAGCACTTAAAGTAGAGAGGCTGATATTAGAGCACACTGCCCCATGACAGGATAATTGCCACCCCCATTCGCATATAATTCCAGTGTTATCTGTGTCATCTCTCGATGTATTAAAATAATCCCTGCTACCATTCTTTCACTCAAGCATAAGCAGGAGCTCACGTGCCTCCCACTCAATTTTCACTGCAAGGTTTTGCCTTTCGCCTCGTTGCTGCGCTAATTTTAGTCTTTGCCACCTACAATACTGCCGGATGGTCTTACTATCACTGGGCGCTTACCACGCTAAGCGATATAAATCCGTTTAAAGCGTTCACCGGTTTACTGCTACTCACTGCCTGGGTTATTTTTATTCGCGCAACGCTGCGCTCCCTTGGAGCCATCGGCATCGGACTCGTCACAGCCTTGTTCGCAACAGTTTTCTGGATGATCATCGACTGGGGAATTGTCTCCACTGACAACATCAACGCGGTAACTTTTATTACTCAGATTATTTTATGCCTGATCCTCGCTATCGGTATGTCATGGTCCCATGTCCGACGCAGGATCAGCGGCCAGGTAGATGCCGATAATGTTGGGGATTAGGACAGAGTCCCTGCATCGACCATTTCCCTACCTCCTTTGCCCAGACATTTAGCAAAAACTCCAGTTAAAACTGTGGGGTATAGAGTGATGTTTCGGGCTTAATAATTGTCACTGAGTTCATGGCAGGACGATAAACCTGAACCTGAAGAGACCTGCTCAACGGCGAAGAGAGGCTTAGAGCACCATAAAGATGATCAAGCATAAAACTGTAGCAATACCAACTCGCACTGGCTGGAGCTTCGGTCTGGGGCTGAAACTCAATAGCAATATTTTTGCTGGTGATACTTTCCCTTCTGGCTTTGAGCAGACTTTCTTTCAAGGTCCAGACCCGATAGAACTCACCACTTTGCTCAGTTAGAGGTAGTCTGGCTATCCGTTCGGCTTCGTTCTCAGTGAAGTAGGTCTCTGCAATCTGTTGACCTCGACGACGCTCTCGAGGTAACTCTATGTCTAAACCCAGCTCACAGTGAAGTCCGACGACGCAACAAACCCTATTGCCGCTGTGTGAGAGATTAAAAGAAATACCGTCAAGATCAGAGCCGCTCAAGAATGGCGCGGCCCCTTTATGATGCTCAATACTGTGATCTTGATCCCAGTGAGGAACGAGCTCTGCCAGCATCTGCCGGATTAAGTGGTGACCAGCAATATATTCAAGTCTTCGACGTCTAGCGCTAATACTACTAAGGTAGAGTTTTTCACTTGTACTAAACCCAAGCAGATATTCCTCGACTTGCTGGTTAGACACATGATCTACATCAGGCCAAAGCCACAGGGTGACTGAGGCCTTCATATCAGTTTACTTTTTAACTACTGTTCCTCTGAGAGCAACGCCGGACATAAAAGCACCAGCGTGACATTCATAACTCTCAGCGCTGTACATCGCATCTTTTTTATAGTAGCTATGGATATCAACTACCGCATTGCCACCCTCTGCAATAGCACGATCCTGTAGCGCTATTAACGCGGATAGGAAGACCCATCTGCAGGCCTCATCGTCCGATTTATTGAACGCATTAGTTTTTCGGTTAGCGGTATGGGTTCCCATTGCCTTCTGATATTTTGCAGAATTCTTGCCAAAGTAGAATTTAACATTCTTATTAAGTTGCTCCTGTGCAGCAGCGCTGTTCATCGCTTCTGCAATAGGAAACAGATGTTTGGTATCGCGAGCTTGAGCTACCGTTGAAAGTACCAACATGGTGAATATCAGAATCATTGAACGCGTTTTCATATCCTTTGTCCGCTCCAGGTGCTTAATGCCAAGTTTTAAATGAAAGTCGATTATAGCGCAAGGTTAATGCATCGCAACTGATCTCGAGCACACTTGCCTGAGCCTTATTTGCTAGTAAAATAAGCGCTCGGTTATATCCCATTTACCTACTGGCTTTTAGCATCAGTATTACTGATCACTTCAATGTAATCATCGCTTCCTGTTCACCTATAACGGGTGCCTTGCTTTGTCTATAACAGTCACACCCTGTACTTTCGAGGCCCCATGAGTTCTATTGTTTTAACCATTAAGGACTGGTCTGCATGGATGCCCGGCATTCACTCTTTAGAAGATTGGCAGCAATGGGCGGCGGGCCAGAAACAAGCCGAAGCAGGCGGTACCCCCGAGGTATCCGATGTGCCGCCCATGCTGCGACGTCGCCTCAGCTCACTGGGAAAAATGGCGCTGTCTGTAGCTTTTCCACTGCTGCGAGGTAGCGATATTGAAATCCCCTGCGTGTTTAGCAGCCGCCACGGCGAGCTTGAACGCACCGTCGGACTGCTCAAATCTCTGGCTGCACAAGAACCCTTGTCCCCGACCCATTTCAGCCTGTCAGTACACAATGCCATTGGCGGTGTTATGTCTATTGCAAGAAAGGATCCAAGCAGCATTACTGCTCTCGCAGGCGATATCGGCACGACATTCCTTGAAGCCGCGGCCATTATGGATGAGCAATTCTGCTCGGAAATCCTGTGTATTATTTACGATGAACCGGTTCCATCGATCTATACAGATAACAGTCCTGAACCTGAACATGCCTACGCGATCGCTTTCTTGTTGAGTTCTGAGGCTTCAAACCCTGCCCTTAAAATAAGTGCAGGGCTGAGCGAAGAAACGCTCCGCCACACTCCTCAGAAGCTGACACTGTCAATTTGTGATCTAGTGCCCCTTAGTCCTGATGATCGAGCCAATAAAGCTCCTGAGCTACCGGTACTGAATCAATCTGCACTCAATCAACAGGTACCTGAACCCCAGGCCCTGGCCTTTTTGAAGTACCTGCTAAGTCCCGAAGATAATGAACTCATTATCCCCGGAGACCGTCATGCCTGGCGCTGGGCAAAAATAAATAGTCGTGTTGATGCTAACGCTACTCAATAAATATTGGCGCATGGCGGCCACGGGCCTTTGTTTCCTGGCCTTCGCTATTGGCGGATTAATCCTTCCCTGGCTGGCAATACCTCTGCTATACCTCTTGCCCGGCGGAGTTTTAGAGCGAGAGCGCCGGGCCAAAGCCTTAGTCCACTACAGTTTCCGTGCTTTTGTTGAGATGATGCGCGGCCTCGGCGTATTAACTTACTCCATGCCCGATCGCAGCGAACTTAATCGCCCAGGCCAGCTTATTTTTGCCAACCACCCTTCGCTAATTGACGTGGTATTTCTGATTGCCTTTATTAAACGCGCCGACTGCGTGGTAAAAAGTAGCTTATTGAGCAACCCTTTCAGGGGAGGCCCCATTAAAATGGCCGGGTACATCGCCAACGACAACCCTGAGCAAGTCATTGACTTAGCGGCCGCGTCACTAAAGCGCGGTAACACGCTGATAATTTTCCCGGAGGGTACGCGGACCACCCCTGGTCAAACGCTGTCAATGCGCCGTGGCGCAGCCAATATTGCTTTACGCTCGGGTAGCGATGTCACCCCGGCCATCATCAATTGCCAGCCAAGCACGTTGACCAAAGATCTCAAGTGGTATCAAATTCCTCAGCGACGAATGCATTTTTCCCTTATCCTGCGGCCAACACTCGAGATACAAGAATTCCAGAATCAGACTACCCCGGCACGAGCTGCCCGTCAGCTGACGCGTTTTTTAGAACAATATTTCACTCAGGAGTTAGCGGTACATGAATGAATTAGAGCAGGAGCTTAAGCAACTGATTATCGACACCCTCGATCTTGAAGATATCGCCGTTGCCGACATTGACAGTCACGAGGCTCTGTTTGTGGAGGGCCTGGGGCTCGACTCGATTGATGCATTAGAGCTGGGCCTGGCATTGCAAAAGCGTTACGGGGTCAAAGGTGATGCCGACTCAGAGCAAATTAAAATACACTTTGCCTGCGTCCATAATCTGGCTCTTTTCGTCAATGCTCAGACCTCGACCCAGGCTGACGAGAAAGGAGAACACTGATGCTCGATCGAGATGAGATTCAAAACAAAATCAGCCAAGTTTTGGTCGAGCTATTTGAACTGGACGAAGCCGATATTAGCCTGACATCTAATCTGTACGAAGATCTCGATATCGATAGTATCGATGCGGTTGATCTGGTCGTAGAACTGAAAAAACTCACCGGCAAGAAAATTAAGCCCGAAGATTTCAAAAATGTTCGCACGGTCGCCGATATCGTCGATGCCGTCGAAAGTCTGATGTCGAAAGCTGAATAAGCCTTTAGAGCAACCATGGCTAAACGCGTTGTGCTAGTGATCATCACCCTGCTCTATCCCCTGGCGGTCTATATGGGTCTGCAAAACTTTGATGCGCGACATCTGGTTTTACTGCTCATTGTTATCGCCGGAATTCGCATGGTGAGCCTGGGTGAATCACCTCTCAATCATTGGTTCTGGCTGCCTTTATTAACCCTGTTGGGCGTGTGGACCTGGCTTCTCAACAGTCCTCTGGCGCTAAAGCTCTATCCGGTTTTAGTCAGTGCCAGCTTCCTGGTGTTATTTCTCTGGAGTTTAAAAAGCCCGACGTCAATGATTGAGCGAATTGCCCGCCTCCAGGATCCTCAATTACCTGAACGGGGCGTGGTTTATACCCGCAAGGTCACCAAGGTGTGGTGCTGTTTCTTTGGCTTGAATGGCAGTGTCGCTTTAGCGATTACACTGTACGGCACAGATGCACAGTGGGCTTTATATAATGGCCTGATCTCCTATTTGTGTATGGGCACACTTTTCGCCGCAGAATGGCTGGTGAGGCAACGCGTGATGAAAAGTGCCTGATGCGCGAAGCGACGCCAGATAACAAGCATCTATGACTAGTTTCATCGCCATCGAAGACTTACTGGGTGCAAGCCGTGACAACGATTGGCCAGTCCTTATCAATAACGGTTCTGTATCAAACTGGCTTGACTGGCTAAGCCGAGTCGCCACCTGGCGGCAGCTCTTAGAGCAGCGGGACGAGCAAGACTGGGCCTTGTATCACGACGATGCCGGAGAGTTCTCGGCCATCCTGTTTGCACTCTGGTCCCTGGGTAAAACCGCTTATTTACCGGGTAGCCGACAACCGGCTCTGGTAGCAGGCCTGGCTAAACAGGTAGACGCCTTTATTGGTGATTTTGATGGCCTGGTACCAACGCCTGCACCAACCGCTCCTTTGCCCCAGGCCTTGAATCAACAACTATTGAGTGAATTAGCTCAGATCAAGCTTGATCCCAACGCCGTATTACTGAAAGTCTATACCTCCGGCTCCAGCGGCGAGCCTCAGGCCATTCCCAAAACCATCAAACAATTAAGCCGCGAAGTTGCGCATTTACAGGCACTTTGGGGTAATGACTTATGCTCAGCCCTGCCTTCATCCACCGCTCTCCCGGCATCCCCAACCCTGGTGCTGGCCACGGTTAGTCATCAACATATCTATGGTCTGCTGTTTCGCGTGCTCTGGCCTTTGGCTGCGGGCCACTGCTTCGATACCCAGGCCTGCGAATATCTCGAAGAAATTAAATCTCGAGCCCGGCTGGATTGGCCCCTGGCTCTGATATCAAGTCCCACTCATTTATCGCGGATACCCGCACAGCTCGATGGCGAGACCCTAAAAAAATTGTCGGCTATTTTCAGCTCCGGAGCACCCCTACAGCGAGAGACCAGCCTGCTCGCCAGAGAACGGTTCGGGGTGGATATATCCGAGGTATACGGCAGTTCAGAGACCGGAGGTATTGCCTGGCGTCAACAAAGCCCCGGTGACGAAGCCTTCTGGCAAGCTATGCCAGGGGTTCAGGTGCGTAAAAACAAGAGCGATGACACCCTTGAAGTGTGCTCAGATCACTTACCAGACACCGTCAAGTGGCTGCAAACTGCAGACCGGGTGCGTTTTAATAATGACAGCGAGTTTGCCCTCCTCGGCAGAGCAGACCGCATTGTCAAAGTCGAAGGCAAGCGTACCTCGCTGGATGAAATGGAAACCTGCTTGCTCGAACACCCTTTTGTGAAGGCTTCTCGCCTTTTGATGATTGAGGGTCAGCGGGTGGAGATTGCCGCTGTGGTGGTTTTGTCCACTGCGGCAGAAAAGCTTATGAGCGACAAAGGTAAACGCCGCCTCAATGAATTACTCAGGGAGCACCTTTTACAAAGCTTTGAACGACCCTTACTACCCCGCCGTTGGCGATATGTAGAACAACTCCCGATCAACTCGCAAGGTAAACTGGAACAAAAAACGCTGCTCGATTTGTTCGCCAAGACAGCTGAGCAAGCACGTCCGCAGTTGCCTGTAGAGCTGGAACGCCACAGCCTCAGCGCGGAACATCTACGCTTGCAACTACAGGTTCCGGAAGACCTGCTGTTTTTTGGTGGTCACTTTGACGAAGCGCCTATTTTACCGGGCGTTGTTCAAGTGCATTGGGCCAATCATTATGCCCGCCAGATGTTTACTTTGGATCAAGACTTTCTGCGCCTTGAAGTTATCAAGTTCAAACAGATCATCCATCCGGGTCAGAAAATCACCCTCGAACTACAATACGATTCAGCCAAACAAAAGATCGACTTTACTTATTATTCCGATCTCGGTCCCCATGCCAGTGGCCGTATTGTACTGGGTCAAAATACGTGAGCGATCCAGACTTCAAGCCTTGTATTATCGTGCCGGTATACAATCACGAGCAGGCTATCACCGCCACCATGGCTCACTTATTGACAGCGCAGTTACCCATTATCCTGGTGGACGATGGCTCCGACCCCGTTTGCGCTAAGACACTGCAAAAACTAGCCAGTGATAACCCTAGCACTGAAATCATTCGACTGCCCACCAATCGAGGCAAAGGCGGCGCTCTGAAGGTAGGCCTAAAAGAAGCTGAAATCCAGGGCTTCAGTCACGCCTTGCAGATAGATGCCGATGGCCAGCACGCTACTAAAGATGTGCCGCGTTTTTTGGCGATGGGCCAGAACAAGCCCGCCGCATTGATTTGCGGCTGTCCGATATACGATATCAGTGTCCCAGCACATCGCTACTATGCCCGTTACCTGACCCATATTTGGGTATGGATCAACTCCCTGTCTCT
>JAHRWI010000339.1 GCA_019090225.1 Porticoccaceae bacterium | reverse complement strand
TGGTTTGGAGTCAATCTCCATACGAATACGACTGGCCGATTCGTCAATAAGATCAATGGCTTTATCGGGTAATTGCCGATCGGTGATGTAGCGTTGAGATAGTTTTGTCGCCGCAATAATCGCAGAGTCTGTGATATCAACCCCGTGATGAACCTCATAGCGCTCCTTCAAACCACGCAGGATAGCGATAGTGTCTTCCTCAGAAGGCTCTTCGACCAGGACTTTCTGGAAGCGCCGCTCCAGAGCTGCATCCTTCTCGATGTACTGCCGGTACTCGTTTAGAGTCGTGGCACCGACACAATGCAACTCCCCCCGCGCAAGTGCTGGTTTAAGCATATTGCCCGCATCCATCGCGCCTTCGGCTTTACCGGCACCGACCATGGTGTGAAGCTCATCGATAAATAAAATGATCCGGCCTTCCTGCTTACCCAACTCGTTAAGCACAGCTTTTAGTCGCTCTTCAAACTCACCGCGAAATTTGGCACCCGCCAAAAGGGATCCAAAATCCAGCGATAGAACCCGCTTATCTTTTAAGCCTTCAGGCACCTCACCATTAATTATCCGCTGGGCAAGACCCTCAATGATTGCGGTTTTACCCACCCCAGGCTCACCAATCAATACCGGATTATTTTTTGTTCTCCGCTGCAAGACCTGGATGGTGCGACGAATCTCATCGTCCCGACCAATCACTGGATCGAGCTTGCCCTGTTCGGCGCGCTCGGTCAGGTCAATGGTGTACTTATCCAATGCCTGCCGGTTTTCTTCAGCCTCGGGGTTATCAACCGATTCCCCACCGCGCACCTGGTTGACCACCGCTTCCAAAGCCTGCTTGTTGCCAGTCTTGTTTAAAGTCTTTGCCAGGTCATCGTTATTATCGAATGCCGCCAGCAGCACGGTTTCGCTAGAAATAAATTGATCGCCCTGTTGCTGGGCCTGCTTGTCGGCAAGATTTAGCAGACGAGTTAAACCCGCAGAAATATTAACATCTCCGGTAGCCGATGAAAGTTTGGCAAAATTATCCAGCTGATGCTCAAGGTCAGCCTGAAGAGCCTTAATATCAAAGCCTGCCTGCACCAACATCGGCTGCACACTGCTGCCCTGCTGGTTCAGCATTGCCAACAGCACATGAGCCGGTTCTATCGCAGTATGATCACGACCCACAGCCAGAGACTGGGCATCGGCCAAAGCATTTTGTAACTGATTAGTTAAGCGTTCCTGTCGCATCTAAACCCTCACATCAAATCTTGTATTAAACCCATTAGGACTGGTCAATATGTGGGGCTTAACGCGGCATTTACAATTACCGAAATGATAATAATTGCTTTAGATCATGTTTAATGCACGCGATTTCGCAAGTTGAGCAGCCATATATGTCACAAATAGTCGTAGTGCGCGTCGAGTCGGCAATAAGTCCGTCCCTAATTATTCTAAAGGCTCAACTGCTTATACGAACACCTACACGTCATAGACTTTGCAATGCCCGGACACTTCCCTATCTCATATATCCATCTCATATATCCATCTCATATATCTAATAACGTCAATGGAAAATGGTCACTAAACCCATAGACATAGTGGTGGCGAATCCTTCAATTTTATTATTAAGATTACCGATACTTCAGCTGTCCAAAAAAGGCCAGTTAGCTTTAAATCTCCCAAGTTACCATGAAAAACAGACACCTCACTCAACCTTATTACTTCAATTCTCGCCCTCTCAAATCGCCGGGCAATTGAGCCAAGCAGTGCTTATATTATTTAGCCCGCACTTATTCTGAGACCATTATGCTGCTTGAGCCCCTCAAGCGTTCCAAAAATCATTTATTTATTGGAGGGACTTTGCTGCAACGGACAATACATTTGCAAGCTGGTTTCTACTTACTCTTCATTTCGTTATCATCTACTAATTACTCCGTCACAACGCATTTATTACTCACCTATTTACTCACCTATTTACTCGCCGATTAACCACCCATTACTCAGCCAATGGTCTCAGTACATGAAAATATGGGTCGATGCCGATGCCTGTCCCAGGGTTATCAAGGACATTCTTTATCGAGCAGCCCAGCGCAGTGAAGTGATGACCACTCTGGTGGCCAACCAGCCACTACAGGTGCCGCCTTCGCCGTGGATAAAAAGTGTTCAAGTAGCCAGCGGTTTTGATGTCGCGGACAACCATATTATCCAGGCCCTCGACCCCGGCGATCTGGTTATCACTGCTGACATTCCTCTGGCCGCTGAGGCCATCGACAAAGGCGCTCAGGCCATTAATCCCAGGGGCCAGCACTACACCAAAGCCAACATTAAACAGCGCCTCGCCATGCGTGACCTGATGGAAGAATTACGCACTATTGGCGAAGTACGCGGTGGCCCGCCGCCGCTCAACCAACAGGACAGGCAGGCCTTTGCCAATGTTCTCGATCGACTACTGGCTAAATATAGAAAAAGTTAGTGTAATCAATCTCATAAGGCGTATAATGCGCGCCCTCTGAAGGTTGCCTCCGACCTTATCCAGCCTTATCACTCCCGGCACACGTCATGACTGAAGCAATCGAATTCGCTACCCTGGGTCTATCCGATCCAGTATTAAAAGCTATTACCGGACTGGGTTACGAGCAACCGTCGCCCATTCAGGCTCAGGCCATCCCTCATTTGCTGGCGGGCAAAAATCTTTTGGGCGTTGCCCAAACCGGCACCGGCAAGACCGCTGCTTTTGCCTTGCCCCTGCTCAGCCGTGTCGATGTTAAAAAAGGTAAACCCCAGATACTGGTGCTGGCACCAACGCGAGAACTGGCCATTCAGGTGGCTGAGGCTTTTCAGTCCTATGCCCGCCACATTAAAAACTTTCATGTAACACCCATCTACGGTGGCCAGGATATTAGTGGGCAATTACGCGCCTTGAAACGGGGCGCCGATGTCGTCGTGGGTACACCGGGGCGTATTCTCGATCATCTACGCCGCCGCAGCCTTAAACTGGAAAACCTCCAGACGGTGGTACTGGATGAAGCCGATGAAATGCTGCGCATGGGTTTTATCGATGATATTGAAACCATCCTGGGTCAAGCGCCTGATAACTGCCAGCGGGCGCTATTTTCAGCCACCATGCCTCCCGCCATTCGTCGCGTTGCAGCGAAATACATTGGCAACGCTGAAGAAGTTAGTATCGTTAGCAAAACTAGAACGGTAGAAAAAATTGATCAGCAATACCTGATTGTTCACCACAGCCATAAGCTCGACACGCTGACCCGTATTCTTGAAGTCGAACAATTCGACGGCATGCTGGTCTTTGTCCGTACCAAATCGAGTACGGTTGAGCTTGCCGAAAAACTTGAAGCCAGAGGCTTTTCTGCCTACGCCCTGAACGGTGATTTAAGCCAGACTCTGCGTGAGAAGACCGTTAACCGCTTTAAGCGTGGCGACATCGATATTGTTGTGGCCACCGATGTCGCGGCTCGCGGGCTTGACGTTGAACGGGTCAGCCACGTGATTAACTTTGATATCCCCTATGACACAGAATCCTACGTGCACCGCATTGGTCGTACTGGCCGCGCCGGACGAGAAGGCAAAGCGATTCTTTTTGTCACACCCAAAGAGCGACGTCTCCTCAATGCCATTGAAAAGGCCAATCGGCAGCCATTAAAAGCCATGCCACTGCCTTCAGGCGAGCAAGTTGGCCAGCAGCGGGTCGAGCGCTTCCAAACTGAATTGATGGCAAACATCCAGACTCAGGACTTGAGTAGTTTTCGCGAGCTAGTAGAACAACTGGCTCACGATACCGAAACCGATATCGGCGAAATCGCTGCGGCGTTGGTCTGGCAGGCACAAAAAGAACGACCCTTATTTCCCAAATTCAAACCCTTACCTGATGCAAAAAGTTCTTCCAGATCTGACAGGGATAGGACGCGAAAAGACCGACCAGGAAGGGACGGGGCTAAAAAAGAACGGACTGAAAAAAACCACGCTTCGAGGCGAGATGAAAAGCCACAATCTTCAGATAAACCTTCAAAGCGTAAAAAAGCGAGCACGGATAGTGACACCAGCATGGTTTCCTACCGCCTCGAAGCAGGCGATAGTCACGGCGTTAAACCCGGCGACATTGTCGGCGCACTGGCTAACGAGGCGGGTATTGAAGTTGAATACATCGGTCATATCGATATTAACGACGATTACAGCACTGTAGAACTGCCAGATGGTATGCCCAAAGAAATTTTCCAGCACTTACAAAAAGTGCGTGTCCGTCACCAAGCGATGAAGCTTAGTCTGGCTTCGAAAGGCGGAAGTAGCTCAGGCGGCAGGACGTCCGCTGGTGACACGTCCACATCCAGGGACAAACCAGCCCGTAAAGAAAGTTCTGCTCGTAAAAATAACACAGTCCGAAATGATGCCCCAGCCGCTAAAAAAGCCAGCAGCCCGAAAAAGAAAACCTATACCAAAAAGAACCCCAGCGAAAAAAAGAACAAACTTTCACTCCGTAAGACGGATCAAAAATCCGCTTAGACTCCGGGGCTAAAAACCTTCACCAATAATTACCGGCCTGGCTACAACAGCACAAAGACCAAACCACAAAAGACCTTAGAGCTATTAACCCGGCAGTGATGATTGTTGGGTTAATAGTGTCATGCACCCCTTAAAACCTACCTCGCACAAACAGACTAAAGGCAGTTACACTGGCAACGGAACAAATCCAACATAACCAACAATAAACTTTGGAGATTTACCATGAATAACTCCCTGTCATTAGTCCCAAACGCTATACAACAGATTACTCCTCTTCTCGGCCGTATTTTAATTGCGATGGTCTTTGTCCCAGCAGGTTTTATGAAAATCACCGGCTTTGCTGGAACCGCAGGCTACATGGCCAGCAAAGGTTTACCTATGGTCAATGTACTGCTGGTGCTGACTATTATTATCGAACTCGGTGGCGGTCTGATGGTTTTACTGGGTTGGCGAGCCAGTGAAGCGGCCCTGATCATCTTTCTATTCCTGATCCCAGTCAGCATTGTTTTCCACGGCTTCTGGGGTATGGAAGATGCTGGTGGCGTGCAAATGCGCATGTTTATGAAGAACGTCGGTATTATGGGTGGCTTGCTGGTTATCGCTGGGCTAGGTTCAGGCCCATTCAGTTTAGGCGGCAACAACAATAAGACTGAGTAAACTGCATCTAAATCCTTTTTGACTTAAGTTTTTGCTGCAGAACTTGTAACATCCTTGTCTACATCGTTAACCGGGCTATAGGCCCGATTTTCTATTGCGATCTTTTTGCCTTGATACATATCACTTTGATACATAGGCTATTTGACCTCTACGTGAACTTTGTTGCTCTGTACTGAGTCAAAAGCACTGAGTCTAAAACCAAAATAGCAGGGCCATACATATACTCATACCTACACCCACACATTTAACGGCCCTTAAGCACAAAACCCCAAACGTACTGAAAGTTTAACTAGACCCAGCTGTGAGAGTTAATAATGAATAGTTATCCCCTGCGCCTCCTGGTAATGATCATCACCCTGGTCATACTGGTCTTCCTGTTCGGTATTGATTGGGAATCACCGGAAACAAACAATTCCACCGCGACGAGTGACTCTGCAAGTCGTTCAATACCGCTTAAATCGGGAATAGATTTGACCGGTATGGACACCTCCGTTCGACCTCAGGATGATTTTTTTGCCTATGCCAATGGCCAGTGGTTAGATACCACAGAAATCCCCGCTGATAAGTCTTCATGGGGCTCGTTCAATATCCTTCATGAAAAAAGCCTAAATCAACTCCAGGTTATTATTGAGGAATCCTCAGCCTCTCGGAACGAGGGCAATTCCAGGAACAATTCCAGGAGCGACCCCGAGCCCAGCCCCAAGGACAGCTCTACGGAGAATGCCGAAGATCATGCCAGTTCAGAAACCGAAACAAACCGGGCAGCCACAGTAAAAATTGGCGCTTTTTACCGCTCCTGGCTAAATGAAGAAGAATTAGGGCAGCGCCAGCTATCGCCCATCGCCCGTGAGTTGGACTTTGTTACTCAGACCCAAAGTCACCACGACATCATCACCCTTTTTGCTGCCTACAACTCCATTGGCGTGGACTCGCCGCTTAACTTCTGGGTCGGTCAGGACGACAAAGACTCAACCCGCTACACCGTATTTTTAACGCAATCGGGCCTGGGCCTGCCGGATCGCGATTACTATTTTGACGACTCAGAACGTGGCCAGGAAATCCTCAACAAATACCAGGATTTCATTGTAGAAATACTAAGCCTCGCAGACCTGCCGGAACCAGAACAAAGTGCTCGGGAAATCATCGCCCTCGAAACCAGACTCGCTGAACACCACTGGACCAAGGTCGATAACCGAGACAGCGAAAAAACCTATAATCCACGCAGTCGCGAGCAAATGCAGGCGCTGCTAAGCCAGTATAATTTTGACACCTTCGCCTCAGGTCTCGGCGTTGGCGATGAGAAGCAATATATTGTTCGCCAACCCTCCTACCTCGAAGCCTTGAATTCTCTGGTCGCCGATGTCGATCTTAAGAGCTGGCAAAATTATCTACGCTTTAATATTCTCGTCAGCTACGCGCCCTACCTGAATAAGCCCTTTGAGCAGGCCCATTTCGATTTCTACAACAAAACCCTCTCCGGCCAACCCCAGCAACAAGCGCGATGGAAGCTGGCCATAAGCTCTATTAATAGCAATATGGGCGAATTACTAGGCCAGCTTTATGTGGCCAAACATTTCCCGCCCCAGGCCAAGGCCCGCATGCTTGAGCTGGTCGATAATCTCATTGCGGCCTATCGAGCATCCATTTCAGAACTGGAATGGATGAGCCCGGAGACCAGGGAAAAAGCCCTGGCCAAATTAGCTCTGTTCACGCCCAAGATTGGTTATCCCGACAAATGGAAAGACTACTCCAGCCTGGTGATTGCCGA
>JAHRWI010000338.1 GCA_019090225.1 Porticoccaceae bacterium | reverse complement strand
GGCCAACTGGACCTATACCGAGGTTACCAGTGGTCTGAGCGAAGGCGATGAAGTGTTGCTATCTCTGGACACTGAAGGTGCTGTTGATGGCGCACAGGTTCTACCGATTAAGAGCGACGACAGTAACTCGCCATGATCGAGCCCCTCCATGATTGAGCCCCGCCATGATTGAACTAAGGCAATTGTGTCGGGATTTCCTGGTGGGGGATCAGACGGTTCACGCGCTGGATCATCTCGATCTGAACATCGATAAAGGCGAATACCTCTCGGTAATGGGGCCTTCTGGGTCGGGCAAGTCTACCTTACTGAATATGCTCGGCCTACTGGACAAGCCCAGCGCCGGGGAATATCTACTCAATGGCACCGCCACCAGTGGCCTAAAAGAAGAGCAGCGGGCGAGCTTGCGCGGCGGCCATATCGGCTTCGTCTTTCAAAGTTACCACCTAATCCCTCGCTTGAACGCCAGAGAAAACATTGAATTACCTCTGGTGCTGGCTGGCGTCGCCCCCAAACTGCGCCAGCCCAGGGTGGACGAATTGTTGGCGCGGCTGGATTTAGTTGATCGGGCGGAGCATATCCCCAACCAGCTGTCCGGTGGTCAGCGCCAGCGGGTTGCTATTGGTCGCGCCATCGTGATGGAACCGGACTTGCTGCTGGCCGATGAACCCACGGGCAATCTCGATTCAAAATCCGGACTGGAGGTCGTCACCCTGCTCGAAGAACTCAACGCCGGTGGCATCACCCTGCTGGTGGTGACCCACGACGAAAACATGGGTGCCAGGGCCAGACGTCGCCTGCATATGATCGATGGCGCGATCAGCCGGGACTGGCAGACTGACTCCGCCGAAAGTAAATCTATCCTTACTGCAAAGCCGCCGACCGGAAAGCCGCTGACCCAAAAGACAGACGGAAAAGCCCCAGGGGAGTTCTAATGCGCTTTGGAGATCTGCTGGCATTTAACTTCAAGGCGATTCGTCGCCAACGGGCGCGCAGTATCATGCTCTTGATTGCCATCGCCATCGGCGTGCTGGCCATCAACCTGCTGACCGGTATCGGTGAAGGCGGCAAACAATTTGTGCTTGGCGAATTCGATATCCTCGGTAAAAACGTCCTGATTATGGTACCGGGCAAGAAAGAAACCACCGGCGGTATTCCGCCATTAACCGGGGAAACCACACGGGACTTAAGCCTGCGAGATGCAGAGGCTATTCTGCGCTTACCCAATGTTTCAGCCGTGGCACCGCTGATCCCCGGCAAGATTGAAATCTCCCACGGCTCTTTGAGTCGTGAAGCCTTTACCATCGGCACCAATCGGGCGTTTTTCCCCATGCGCAAGCTGGAATTGGCCCAGGGCAGCATCTTGCCCGAGGTGCCAATGGATCAGGCTGTTTCGGTCTGCGTGATCGGCAGCAAATTGCGCCGGGAGCTATTTGGTAGTCGTCCGGCGCTGGGGCAATGGCTGCGGGCGGGAGATAGCCGCTTTCGTGTTATCGGCATTCTCAAGGATCGCGGGCAGGGCATGAGCCTCGACATGAACGATGCCATTATGATTCCCGTGGCCAGCGCCCAGTCGCTGTTTAACACGGAAGGTTTATTCCGGATTTTTATCGAATTACGGGGCCTGCAAGAGCTTGATAAATCTCGTCAGCGTATTACAGACCTGCTCAAAAATCGTCATGATGGTGAGGAGGACGTGACCATTATCACTCAGGATTCCCTACTCAGCGCCTTTGCTAATATTCTCGATACCATGACCCTCACCGTGGCTGGTATTGCGGCTATTAGCATGCTGGTAGCAGGCATTTTAATTATGAACGTATCCTTAATCGCCGTGAGTCAACGAACCAGCGAAATCGGTCTGTTAAAGGCCCTCGGCTTACCGGCTCGCACCGTGCGCCTTATTTTTCTAACAGAAGCCATGATGATGGCGGCAGGCGGTGCCCTTGTCGGTTTAGTAATCAGTCAGGTCTTACTATTTATGGCCCGCCAGACCTACCCGTCGGTGCCCTTTGCCACCCCCAGCTGGGCGATGCTTGGCTCCATCACGGTTGCTATGTTTACCGCCTTAATATTTTCTGCTATCCCAGCACGGCGAGCCGCCAATATGGTGCCGGTGGATGCCCTATTAGATAAAACAGCAGGGTAAATATGAGATTCCGTGACAGTACGCGCATGATCCTGGGAGCCGTGTTAAGCAATCGGGGTAAAAGTCTGCTCACCGCGCTGGGCATTGGCGTCGGTATCGCCGCTGTGACTTTGCTCACCTCCCTTGGGGAAGGCCTGCAACACTATTTGCTCGGTCAATTTTCCCAGTTTGGCACGCGCATCATTGCCATCAATCCGGGCAAAGATATCACTCAGGGGCTGGGCGGCATCATCTCATCCACCAAACCATTGAGTCTTGGTGACGCCGAGTCACTTCGCCTGCTACCTGGGATTGAACGGGTTGTGCCAGTGGTTCAGGGTGCTGGCGCCGTCGAATACGGCAACCGAGAGCGCAAGGGCGATATATTGGGTGTTGGTTCAGATATGCCCTCAGCCTGGCAGTTTCGTGTCGCGATGGGTCGGTTTTTGCCCGATGACCAGAGTGGCCGCAGTCGATCCTACGCAGTGCTTGGTCATACTATGAAGACCGAATTGTTCGGCGCCAGTAATCCCCTCGGGCAAAACATTCGCATCGGCGGTTTGCGCTTTCGGGTGATCGGCGTGATTGAGGAAAAAGGGCAGATGCTCGGCTTCGATATGGACGACATCGTCTATATCCCCACAGACAAAGCCCTGCAATTGTTTAATCGTGAAGGCCTGATGGAAATCGACGTGACCTTTGGACCATCACACAGCTCGACACGGATTGCTGAACGTGTGACCCAGCGCCTGCTTGAGCGCCACGGCGAGGAAGACTTCACCCTGACCAGCCAGGATGAAATGCTCGCCACCATGAACAAAGTGCTGCAGATACTGACCATTGGCGTTGCCGCATTAGGCGGAATTTCATTGCTGGTGGGCGCTATCGGTATCGCTACGATTATGACCATCACCGTAGGGGAACGCACCGCCGAGATAGGCCTGTTACGCTCTATCGGTTCAAGTCGACGACAGGTACTGATCTTATTTTTAGGTGAAGCTGTATTGATGTCTGTGCTCGGCGGCTTACTGGGCTTACTGATTCTGACAGTGGTACTAAGCGCCATTAAACTGGCCGTGCCTGGATTACCTTTTGCGCTAAATCCGATTTATCTAATAGCTGCGATTGTGGTGTCCGGGCTTATCGGGTTGGTGGCAGGCGTAGTGCCTGCGCGCAAGGCCGCGCAGCTCGATCCTGTGGATGCCTTACGCACAGAATAAAGCCTTACATAAACCGTATATAAATAGGGAGCCTCGCCTCAAGAAACCTAAGCGCCATACAGGCAGTTAGGTTCCAGGGTAACGCGCGCCTGGGTAAACCTGGCCTTATTTAGCCGGTGGTGGGCCAAATATAAAATCGTCTTCCTCAATGGTGACCCACTTTTTATTGGCCTTACCCATACGTCTGGCTACGGTCAGATATACCACTTTGTCGTCTTCATCGCAGGCAGTACGAAATTCGTCGCGGGGTATCGTCAGAGTTTCACCATCTGCCATTTTTTTTACACGAGCATCTAAGTCAGCAGTTGCCATTTTCTTTCTCCCTTGTAGTCTAGTTTTGAGGATAAAGTGCTGTCATATTTCCCGGATAGAGTGTTATCAGATTTCCAGGTTTTAGTATTTTGCTTTATTTTATTGATGACACTGAATTATCAATATCCGCAAGCTTTCGTTTAATTTGTAATCACAAAATCCTGCCGGTATTAGCCAGTATCGTCCCATATCCTGCTCTTTTCTTTCCAAAGCTATATTCAGTTTTCTCAGCTCTAAAACCACTTTTGTCCTGCATGGAATAAGTGTCCGAACAGGCTAAATTTAAGCCCCTAAAACCTAGCCGACAGCGCCTGAGCTGTCAAGCCTGCCAAATCAACTACCTGTCAAAAAGCCTGTTACTGCCCTTATCAGCGCCTTTCCTGACAGAGTTGATTAAGCAAATCCTTTTAGATCCATGGCCCTTCTAT
>JAHRWI010000337.1 GCA_019090225.1 Porticoccaceae bacterium | reverse complement strand
GTGTATAAGAGACAGCCTACTTGCTGATCATCGGCGATAGGGAAGTCGAATCACAGACCGTGGCGGTTCGTACCCGTGAGGGGGAAGACCTCGGCAGTATGACGATAGAGTCATTCGCTGAGCACCTCGAGGGAGACATTAAACGCCGCGGTCGTGTCGTTTCAGGTGTTTAATTGCCGACTCTGGCTGAGTTCTAGCTCAGTGCTTGGCAGATAGCACATTAAATTTAATGTAGTGGAGAGCGATTATTAATAAAAGTTATGCCAAGGGACACAAGAAGCGTTCCAGGCTTAATGAAGAAATTGATGTGTCAGAAGTGCGTTTAGTAGGCGCTGAAGGCGAGCAGGTAGGGATTGTTTCTTTGGCTGACGCGCTACAGGCTGCTCGAGCTGCGACCCTGGATCTAGTTGAAATATCTCCTGATGCCGAACCCCCAGTCTGTAAATTGATGGACTATGGCAAGCACATTTTTGAAGCCAAAAAACAACAGGCCGCGCAGAAGAAAAAACAAAAGCAGACACAAGTCAAGGAAATGAAATTTCGTCCCGGTACCGATGAGGGCGATTACCAGATTAAATTACGCAACCTGGTCAGGTTTCTCGAAAACGGTGACAAAGCGAAAGTCACACTGAGATACCGAGGCCGGGAAATGGCCCATCAGGAACTGGGTATTGAGATGCTTAAACGCATTGAAACGGATTTAGAAGAATTGGGGAACGTCGAGCAATTTCCAAAAATGGAAGGCCGACAATTGACCATGGTCATCGCCCCCAAAAGCAAGAAGAAGTAATCGTTACCGCTATTGGTAATACTCAAACTGACCGCGTTCAGCCTTTTGGCAGACTGTCCGGCAGACTTCTTCTTTTTATAAACCCTCCAAACCAGGAGAATAAAAATGCCAAAAGCAAAGACCCATAGTGGAGCCGCTAAGCGGTTCAAGAAAACCGGAGCTGGCTATAAGCATAAACATGCTTTTAAAAGCCACCTTCTTACAGCCATGACGACCAAGCGCAAACGTCAATTGCGAGGCACCAGCACCGTCGATGCGGCGGATAAGCCAGCCATTGATCGTATGTTGCGAACCTGATTTGATACTGGAAGGAGTTTGATATGCCCCGCGTAAAAAGAGGTGTCACAGCACACCGCCGTCACAAGAAAGTACTTAAGCAGGCGAAAGGTTATTACGGTGCTAGAAGCCGTGTTTATCGCGTTGCCAAGCAAGCCGTTACCAAAGCCGGTCAATATGCCTATCGCGATAGACGTGTTAAAAAGCGCACCTTTCGCTCATTATGGATTGCCCGAATCAATGCCCAGGCCAGGGTTGAGGGCATTAGCTATAGTCGGCTAATAGCCGGTTTGAAAAAAGCCGAGATAGAACTTGATCGCCGTGTACTTGCTGATCTGGCCGTTCATGACAAACTCGCTTTTGGGCAAATCGTCGAGCAAGCGAAATCTGCATTAGCGTAAAAATTACCTGACCTTGATAATGAGCAGCTTAGAGTTTGTACGCTGAACATATTAAGGAGAGTCATCGAATTAAGGAAAGGGCGTAAGCTCTTTCCTTTTTTTCTAAGGAATAAGTATGAATGAGCTGGAGGATCTCTCCGAAGCCGCAAGCCAGGCGATAAGCAATGCTGAATCACTGGCCGTCCTGGACGAGATTCGGGTCGAATTTTTAGGGAAAAAAGGCAAGGTTACTGGCTTATTAAAAGGGCTTGGTAAGCTGCCCAATGAGGAGCGTCCTAAAGCTGGTGCCGTTATCAATGAGGCTAAAGAAAAGCTTCAAGCTTTGATTAACGAACGCAAGCTTAGTTTGGAAAATGCAGCGCTTGCTGCCCGGATGGCTGAAGAGCGTATTGATGTCACCCTGCCGGGCAGAAATAGCTCGGTGGGAGGTCTCCATCCCATCACCCGAACCATGCAGCGTATCGAAGATTTCTTCATTCGTGCGGGCTACGAAGTCGCAACTGGCCCTGAAATAGAAGACGATTACCACAATTTTGAAGCGCTCAATATACCTGCCCACCATCCCGCTCGTGCCATGCACGACACCTTTTATATTGATGAAAAGACGGTCTTGAGAACGCACACCTCGCCGGTGCAAATTAGAACCATGGAGGAGCAAGAACCGCCGATTCGGGTGATATGTCCCGGCCGGGTCTACCGCTGCGATTCTGATTTAACCCATACGCCGATGTTTCATCAGGTTGAAGGTTTAGTGATCGATAAAGATATTAGTTTCGCGGATTTAAAAGGCACGATGGATCAATTCCTTAAAGCGTTTTTTGAGGCGGATTTACCGGTTCGATTCAGACCCTCCTATTTCCCCTTTACAGAACCGTCCGCAGAAATAGATATCCAGTGCGCTAAGTGCGCTGGCGAAGGCTGTCGGATCTGCAGCCGTACGGGCTGGTTAGAGGTCGCCGGTTGCGGCATGGTCCACCCAAACGTGTTTGAATCCTGTGGAGTCGATACTGAGCAATACACAGGTTTTGCCTTTGGCATGGGGGTCGAAAGATTGGCGATGCTGCGCTATGGCGTAACTGATCTTAGAATGTTCTTCGAAAACGATGTCCGCTTCTTAGAGCAATTTTGAAGACGAGAAATACGCTCCGCTGGATAAACTAGCGTCGCATATTTTATGTGTCACAGGGCAAATAAAAATTTTTACATAAACGGGTTAACGTGATTAGTTGCAGGAATTATGAAGTTTAGTGAAGCGTGGTTACGAGAATGTGTCACCTTAGAGACTGACACCGAGGAGTTGATAGCCCGAATGACCATGGCGGGTCTTGAGGTCGACGGCGTAGAAGCTGCCGCCCCTGACTTCAGCGGTGTTGTCGTGGCAGAAATTAAAAGTGCTGAAGCCCATCCCGAAGCGGACAAGCTCAAAGTTTGCCAGGTAAGTACCGAAAACGATGTCCTGATACAGGTGGTTTGCGGCGCACCCAATGCACGGCCAGGATTAAAAGTCGCCTTTGCTAGAGTCGGCGCAAAACTGCCCGGCGGCACCGACATTGGCGAAGCCGAATTACGCGGAGTCGCTTCGTTTGGTATGTTATGTTCAGGCGCAGAGCTAGGCTTGTCGACTGATGATTCCGGCTTGCTCGAATTACCAGCAGACGCTACCTCAGGTGTCTCACTACGAGACTATCTGGCGCTGAATGACACGATTATTGAGGTTGATTTGACCCCTAACCGGGGCGATTGCCTGAGCATGGTGGGTCTCGCCAGAGAAGCTGCTGTGCTGTATGAAACCACATACTCGATAGTTGGCAATTCGCTGACACCGCCGTCAATAGAGGCTACTTTTCCGGTCACTCTATCGAGTCCTGAAGCTTGCCCTCGTTACGCCGGGCGCGTCATTAAAGGCATAGACATCAACCAGCCATCACCTTCCTGGTTGAAGGAGAAATTGCGCCGTGGCGGGATTCGCTCCATCGATGCGGTCGTTGATGTCACTAATTACGTGATGCTCGAATTAGGGCAGCCAATGCACGCTTTCGACCTCGATAAGCTTCAAGGCGGCATTGACGTGCGCTTTGCGAAGCAAGGTGAAACCCTCACACTGATTGGCGGAGCTGATATTGAACTAGATATTGAGTCATTGCTTATTACCGATCAATCTGGGCCCTTGGCATTGGCTGGAATTATGGGTGGTGCAAGCTCGGGCGTATCGACAAATACGGTTAATATATTTTTAGAAAGCGCGCATTTCAATCCGCTGAATATCGCAGGTAAAGCTCGCAAATATGCATTGCATACTGATTCGTCACATCGATTTGAGCGAGGTGTCGACCCGGAATTGCCCCTGCGCGCATTAGAGCGAGCCAGCGAATTACTAACAGCTATTGTTGGAGGCCAAGCTGGCCCACCAATAACGACAGAAGAGCCTTCAGCTATGCCTGGGAGGGCGCATATTTTCCTGCGTAAAGCTCGTTTGAGCCAGCAGCTAAGGTTGAGCCTCGATGAAGGTTACGTCATTAATATTCTCACCAGGTTAGGTTTAGATGTTGAGCAAACGACCGAAGAAGGTTGGCAATGCCTGGCGCCCAGTTGGCGTTTTGACCTGGCAATAGAAGCTGATCTGATCGAAGAAATTGCACGTATTTATGGTTACGACAATCTCCCGGTCGCGATACCGAATATATCGTTAAAAACAACGCTCGACAAAGAAACAGTCACGCCTCTAGCTAGAATGAAGCAATTAATGACTGCTCGTGATTATTTTGAGGCTATTACCTACAGTTTTGTCGATGAAGAACTCCAGCAGCTCGTAATCCCCGATCAGCCTGGCGTGGCCGTTAAAAACCCGATTAGTGCAGATATGAGTGTCATGCGTACCTCGTTAATCACCGGTTTGCTACTGGCACTGAAGCACAATATAAACCGGCAGCAATCACGTATAAGGCTATTCGAGACCGGGCAACGGTTTATTGCTGGTGATGCCGTGATACACCAGGAAGTTATCGCTGGTGTTATTACGGGTGATAGAAGCAGTGAAGGTTGGGCGAACCAAAACCAGGCGGTGGATTTTTACGATATCAAAGGTGATGTCGAAGCGCTGCTGAGTTTGTCGGGTATAGCCCAGGGCGTTACTTTTGAGGTCGGGGAGCACCCAGCATTGCAAGCTGGACAGTCATTGATTGCCTTTAATAATAAATATAAATCAATAGGTTATATAGGTAAGTTACACCCAAATATAGGAAGGTTCCTTGATTTAAACCAAAGTGTGTATCTGTTTGAGCTTGATCTTCAAGCGATCACCACCGGAACACTGCCGGCGTTCTGGGAAATCACCCGTTTTCCCAGTGCAAAGCGGGATATTGCGGTGCTTGTTGATCAAAAGGTTTCGTTTTCAGAGCTACGGCAGGTTATTGAAAGCAGTGCTCCGGAACACCTCACAGACTTAAAGGTTTTTGATGTTTATGAAGGCAAACACCTTGAAAACAATAGGAAAAGTATTGCATTAAGCTTGACCTTCCAGCTCAATTCGCGCACTCTAGCCGACGATGAAGTGAATTCAGCAGTAGATAAGGTGGTTGCTGCGTTAGAAGAGCAGTGCTCCGCACAACTAAGAGGCTAACAAATGGGCGCATTAACGAAGGCGGATATTGCTGAAATGTTGTATGGCGAGCTAGGCTTAAACAAGCGAGAGTCTAAAGAAATAGTTGAGTGCTTTTTCGAGGAAATACGAATCTCCCTTGAGAATAATGAGCAAGTCAAGCTATCCGGGTTTGGGAATTTTGACTTGCGAAATAAAAATACTAGACCGGGTCGGAACCCAAAGACTGGTGAAGAAATTCCCATTGAAGCTCGTCGGGTAGTTACTTTTAAGCCCGGCCAGAAACTTAAAGTAAGGGTCGAAAAATATGCTGGAACCGAGTAACAACAAGCAACTCCCTGCTATCCCGGGTAAGCGTTATTTTACCATCGGGGAAGTCAGTGACTTGTGCGAAGTAAAGCCTCATGTGCTGCGCTACTGGGAGCAGGAGTTCCCAACCCTTAGCCCCGTAAAACGCCGTGGTAATCGTCGCTATTATCAACGGCAGGACGTGT
>JAHRWI010000336.1 GCA_019090225.1 Porticoccaceae bacterium | reverse complement strand
CACTACCGTGCTGAAGGCGAAGATTTTGACTACGGCTGGGAAGAGCGCTGGGTAAGGGATGTCGGTTATATGGGCATTTTACGCCGCGCAGTGGAGAGTCTGTTAAGCAAGGCCGGAGTCGATGCCGCTGATATTAAGCATTTTATTCTGCCCACCGATCAGGGCCGGGCACCCGCCATGGTTGCCAAACGCCTGGGTATTACTGACTCGGCAGTGGCGGATAATTTATTGCAATCCGTGGGTACCACCGGCGCGGCTCAGCCTTTGTTATTGCTGGCTCATCGTCTTGAGCAAACTGAGCCTGGCGATCTGATTTTGTTAACGGGTTTTGGTCAGGGTTGCGATACTTTGTTGTTCCGCGCTACTGACGCTATCAACAGCAAAAAACCGCTTTCTGGTGTGTCCGGTCATTTGGCTCGCGGTGTGGCTGAAGAGAACTACAATAAATATCAGTCCTTTAATGATTTGCTTGATAAGGAGCTGGGTAAGCGAGCTGATACCGATAAAACCGCCTTCCTGTCGGCGATGTATCGAAACCGGGGCCTGGTCAATAGTTTTGTTGGTGGCAAGTGCAATGCCTGCGACACGGTGCAAATGCCCAAGCATAATTATTGCGTTAATCCTGAGTGTGGGGCTTTCCAGACCCAGGAAGATCATCCGATGTCTGGTGTTAAAGGCCAGGTGGCGACCTGGACGGCGGATCGTTTGACCTTTGACTTTAACCCACCGGCCTATTTTGGTCTGGTGAAGTTTGATGGCGGTGGCCGTATCATGATGGATATGACCGAGGTTGATCCGGACAACTTTGATATAGGCACAGAAGTCTCGGTGCATTTCCGCATCAAACAAATTGATAGCCAACGGGGTTTCCGCAAATATTTCTGGAAAGCCGTACCCGCTGCATAACTGGACCTGGTTTAAATAGCTGGGCTTAGCTTAGATAGTTAAAAGCACTAAATTTAGATAGACAGATAAACAAGCAAATAGAAACAGATAGAAAGACAAGCAAGTTAGCTGATGTAAATAAGTCATCACGAGGAGTCATTAAAATGGCCAAAGGAATCAAAGATAAAGTTGTTATATTGGGTGCCGGTTGCAGTAAGTTCGGTGAACGTTGGGAATGTGAACCAGCGGATTTAATGGCCGAGGCCTTTGAAGAATGTATCGCCGATGCCGGTATAGAAAAGAATCAGGTCGAAGCGGCCTGGCAAGCAACGGGTATCGACTCCTTTAGCGTTGGCCCCGGAGCGATGCCACTCAGTATGGCTTTGCGTCTGCCTTATATTCCCGTAACACGTCTGGAGAATTACTGCGCCAGTGGTACGGAGGCTTTCCGAGCGGCGACCTACGCGGTGGCTTCCGGCGCATGCGATATTGCCCTGGCGATGGGCTTTGAGAAGCTCAAAGATACCGGTTATGGCGGCTTGCCCCAGCGTTCACGTGGGGTTAGCAATGATATGTATTACCCCAACCTGTCTGCGCCGGGTATGTTCGCCCAGTTGGCGGCGGGTTACCGCGCCAAATACGGCACCAGTAAAGAAGACTTAAAGCGAGCCATGGCCCATGTTTCGGTTAAGAGCCACGCCAATGGCATGAAAAACCCCAAGGCCCATTTACAGCGGGCGATTACTGAAGAGCAGGCGCTTAATGCGGCGATGATCGCCGACCCCATCGGTCTGTTTGATTGTTGTGGTGTTAGTGACGGCGCAGCCTGTGCGATCGTCACCACACCTGAGATGGCGAGAAGCCTGGGCAAGAAGGATTTGATCAGCGTTAAAGCCTTGCAACTGTGTGCCTCCAACGGTGAGGAGGGCGGTTTCGATAATTGGGATGGCTCCTACGTGGCCACCACGCGTATTGCCGCCAAGCGCGCTTACGAAGAAGCAGGCGTCACCAAGCCTCGTAAAGAAATCAGCATGACTGAAGTTCATGACTGCTTCTCTGTCACCGAAATGGTCACTATGGAAGATTTGTTTTTGTCCGAAGACGGCGGCTCGGTGAAGGACGTTCTCGACGGCGTCTATGATGCTGACGGCGAAGTACCTTGCCAGATTGACGGCGGCCTGAAATGTTTCGGTCATCCTATCGGCGCATCTGGTTTGCGTATGTTGTACGAAATGTATTTGCAGTTAGGTGGTCGCGCTGGTGATCGTCAATTGTCTGATCCGAAACTGGGCCTGACCCACAACCTGGGTGGTTTCCCCCACCAGAATGTGGTGAGCGTGGCGATCATTGGGCAATATGGCGTTTAGATTAGAACCCGGCGATTAGACGCAGTGACTTTGGCTTTGATGAACACTGAAGGATAAACGATGGAATTCCTGTCTGAGACAGCAGCGGCTGATTTGGATATCGCTCGTTCGGCCCTTGCCGAAATCAGCCCGCTGATCGATGCTGCATTAATGCATCTTAATAGCGCCTGTAGTGCCGACGGCCGTTTGTCGCCCGCGCTGCTCGATGAGCAACAACTGGTGAGCTACGATATTTCCTTCTGTGTGGCCGAGCAAAGCGCATCGAGGAATTTGCTCGATTACGCCGCAGAAGTTTGCGAGCAGGACGGTCTGGCCGTGTGGGTGGCCTGCCAGTTTGTTGCAGAGTCGATTAAATCCATCATTGCGCGACTGGCTAGTCGGCCTGCCGACTATGGCTTGAGCCGTCAATTAATTGTTAACGCCACAGAGCGAAGCGAGGCCGGAGGGCTCGGCGATTTTTACCTCGCCAGCGCACGAATGGCCGCACTCGGCACAGAGTTGATCAAGCGGGAAGGCGACTATTTGCCCGCTAATCTCGACGAAGAAAAACTTATTATTCGCGACACCTTCCGGCGCTTTGCCACCGACGTGGTTATGCCCCTGGCGGAAGATATTCACCGTCAGGATCTCGATGTGCCGGAGGCCATTCTGCAACCTTTACGTGAAATGGGCTGTTTTGGTATTTCCATCCCCGAGCGTTTCGGTGGTCTGCAACCGGATGAAGGCGACGATAGTCTGTTTATGATTCTGGTCACTGAAGAATTATCCCGTGCGTCACTTGGTGCGGCGGGCAGTTTG
>JAHRWI010000335.1 GCA_019090225.1 Porticoccaceae bacterium | reverse complement strand
TATGGATTTTGGTAAATTTCGGGATCAGCATGGACCTGGTAAGGCAGCAAGACATACCCCAATTGAAGGGTTTCAATTTGATGACGGAGAGGTTTTTTGTGAAGAAACCGCGTGTATGTATATTCCGGAAAATAATAATTTAATTATCCAATATAATCATCATGGCGCACGTGCTGGGATCATCCAGGAGTATTTCAATATTTATGACCACGACAATAGCTACACTTTTGAGTTGCGCCCAAAATATGATGAATCTGTAGACAGGAAATTCCGTAATCGGGCAGCAACGAAAAAAATATCATTTGAAATTGACCCTCGATTTTTAACCGATGGCGATCGAATAGCAGGTACTGCATTAACACAAGCGCTTGATATCGGCAGACAGTCCCAAGGCGAAAAAGTCGAACTTGTCATATCTGCTGGGAGGTCTAGAACTAGGTTTTTATCGGATTTTGCCGACCGCACTGCGAATGCGTTAAAGAGTAAAGCAGAGGAAAACCCAGACGGAATAACGAAACTAAAGGTCGGAGTTTTGGAGAATCTTGATAGTAGAGTGGAGGTGCTCGATTTAATTGCGCAGCGGCTAGTCCATGAGTTTTCTGATATTCCAGTTGGTCAAGATTTGCGGTTTCCTCGAAACGAAAGGTATAGGGCGCTTGAACGCGCATACAATGGCTGGCGTAATATTTTGTAAGTATGAAAATATTTTTTGAAAAAACTGCTCCTTATCTACTTGCTTTTGCAAGTTCGTTTGTTTGGTGGCGAATCAACCTAGTTCTTCCAAGTGGCGATGCGATTCTAAGTTCATCACTTACGTTAGCAGCTATTCTAACGGGATTTTTAGCAACGGCCAAAGCCATTTTAATGACATTAGATTCGCCGATAATGGAGCGAATTCGTGGCACAAGATATTTATCTGATTTGGTTTCGTATTTAGGAGAGGCTATTTGGTTTAGTTTTGGATTTTGTATCGTTTCACTAGGCGGTTTTTTTGTCGAAACATCGTCACTATGGTATGGAATATTATGGATTTTTATCGGTGTTTCGAGTGCGGCCGCATTTGTTAGAGTTACAAATATAATGTTGAAGATAATAAAGCATTCGCCACGATAACCTATCATGAAATAACAGGACTTAGTCTTGTGTCAACGCATTCCGAACCAGAATAACCACTACCTACTGTCACTTAAATTGACTGAAACAAAATGTGGGCCTGATTCCGATCATGCGCCCTTGATAAGGCATTATGCCCATAACCAAAGGCCAAGCTATGAACGATTATCAACTTCTAGCCGACCTGCACAAGCGAGCGAAACGGCAGGGACCAGGAGGTACCTCCGAGACCAGAAGGGCTATCGATTTAGCCAGGCTTGACCCGTCTGCACCATTAAAGATTGCTGATATTGGTTGTGGAACCGGAGCCTCTACCCTACAGCTTGCCCGCACGCTAAATGCGCAAATCACCGCTATTGATTTTTTGCCTGACTTTATCGACGTACTCAAAGGCAATGCTGAAAATGAAGGCCTAATCAGCAAAATCAATCCTGTTGTAGGTTCAATGGAGAACTTGCCATTTGACGATGAGGAATTTGATGTTATCTGGTCTGAGGGGGCCATATATAACATTGGCTTTGAGAAAGGAGTAAATGACTGGAGACGTTTTTTAAAGCCCGGCGGGCTACTGGTTGTATCAGAAATTACCTGGATAAGCAGTGAGCGACCGGCTGAAATCCAGGACTACTGGCAAGCAGAGTATCCAGAAATAGATACCGCTTCGGCGAAGATCAAACTATTGGAGCAGAGCGGCTATTCACCGATCGGGTATTTTGTTTTGCCCGAGTATTGTTGGTTAGAAAATTATTATCGGCCATTGCAAAGTAGCTTTGCTGAATTCCTGGCCCGACACCCGGATAGTGAACAGGCGCAAGCAATAGTAGAAGCAGAACTTAAAGAAATAGCTTTGTATGAAAAATATAAAGCGTATTACAGCTATGGCGTCTATGTCGCAAAGAAGATGGTGAGGAAGTCTGGGTAGCATAACCATAACAATTAAATGCAGGCGTGGTTTGCCTTAGCGAATCGCGAATCTGAATAATCCTTACCCGCCTCCACTCAAAGTGAGAGGGTTTGAATCAGATTAAATGCGCTCACCCCGCCGTCATCCTCGAATCAAACAAATATACACTTGAACTCGGATATGATTATAAACTAAGCCTATCAAACCTTAACCCCTTGCCAAGGAGAAAACCCAGTGAACACAAATGCTAGCAAAGAAGCTTTTGATCCCGACTTTCTAAGACAAAAATACGCAGAGGAAAGAGCCGTACGCCTGAGACCTGACGGTAACCAGCAATACCAGGAGATGAAGGGTGATTTTTCTTATTTTCTCGAAGACCCTTACGTGGACGAACCCATCGTTCGCGACCCTCTGGAAGATGAAGTCGAAGTAGCGATCATCGGTGGCGGTCTCGGCGGCCTGCTCGCCGGTGCGCGCATGCGCGAGGCCGGTATAGATGATATCCGCATGATCGAAAAAGGTGCGAACTTTGGTGGCACCTGGTATTGGAACCGCTATCCCGGCGCGGCCTGTGATATCGAGGCCTATACCTATCTGCCCCTGCTGGAAGAACTCAACTACATGCCCCCGCGCAAGTTCTGTGACGCGCCGGAAATTCTCGAGCACTGTCATAGAATCGCGGATCATTATCGTCTTTACGACAACGCCTGCCTGCAAACCGGGGTGACAGAGATGGTCTGGGGCGAAGCGGATCGGCGCTGGACCATCGAAACCGATCGCGGCGATAAGATGAAAGCCCGCTTCGTGATCATGGTCAACGGGCCGCTGAACCGCCCGAAACTGCCTGGTATTCCGGGTATCAGCAACTTTAAGGGCCATACTTTTCATACCAGCCGCTGGGACTACAATTACACCGGCGGCAACGCCCGTGGCAATCTCGACAATCTGAAAGACAAACGAGTCGGCGTTATCGGCACCGGCGCTACCGCCGTGCAGTGTGTGTCTTATCTGGGCGAAAGCGCTAAACAAGTGTACGTATTTCAGCGTACCCCCTCGGGTGTTGATCCCAGAAATGATCACGATACTGATATGGAGTGGGCTGGCAGCTTAGAGCCCGGTTGGCAAAAAAAGCGGCAAAAAGATTTTACCGCCATCCTCACTGGTCGGGGCGGTCGCCGTGGCGAGATTGATGAACTGGATCAATTTGATGATGCCTGGGTAGAGATGGGCAAGATCTATCGCCGTCGCATGCGCGAGGCCGGAAAAGATGTCCCGAAAGAAAAGGTGATGGAGGTTTTTGAGCTATCAAATTTTGAAAAGATGGAAAACATTCGCAATCGAATCGATGACATCGTCAAAGACAAGAAAACCGCCGAAGCGCTGAAGCCCTGGTACGCTTTTATGTGCAAACGCCCCTGCCTGGATGACCGCTTTCTGCCCACCTTCAATCGCGACAACGTAGAGCTGGTGGATACCAAAGGGCAAGGTGTTGATTCGCTTACTGAAACAGGTGTTGTCGTGGACGGCGTTGAATACGAAGTCGACTGCCTGATTTTCGCCACCGGCTTCGAGGTAGGCACCGACTACACTCAACGCTCTGGCTACAATTTAATTGGTGTCGACGGCCAGAGCCTGGCAGAAAAATGGAAAGATGGCATGCGGACCCTGTTCGGTATCCATAGCCGTGGCTTCCCAAATTGTTTCATCGTTGGTAACGGTCAGGCATCCTTTACCGCCAATTACCCCGATGGTCTCGATGAAGGCGCCAAGCACATCGCCTATCTGGTGAAGTATTTCGAGGAACACAAGATCACGCGGGCCGACCCCACCCAGGAAGCCGAAAAGGCCTGGTCTGCCGAAGTCGTTGGCACCAAAGCCAAAGGGCCTCAGGGTGGGTCGGGCTGCAC
>JAHRWI010000334.1 GCA_019090225.1 Porticoccaceae bacterium | reverse complement strand
GTTAATTATATTTGATACCACCTTGCGCGATGGGGAACAAAGCCCTGGCGCGGCAATGACCAAAGAAGAAAAACTCCGGATCGCCAAGTCACTGGAAAAGCTCGGTGTGGATGTGATCGAGGCGGGTTTTGCGATCTCCAGCGAAGGCGATTTCGCTGCGGTGAAGAGTATTGCCGACACCATCAAAGATTGCATCGTCTGTAGTTTGTCGCGCACCACTCACGGTGATATCGAGCGGGCCGCCGAAGCGCTGAAAAATGCGGTTGCGCCGCGGATACACACCTTTATTGCCACTTCGCCCATCCACATGGAATACAAGTTGCAGATGACTGCGGACGAGGTGCTTGAGCAGTCTATTGGTGCGGTAAAAATCGCCAGGAACTTTGTTGACGATGTTGAGTTTTCCCTCGAAGATGGTAGCCGCACAGAGTTTGATTATATGTGTCGGGTCATTGAGGCGGTGATTGATGCCGGTGCGCGAACCATTAATATTCCCGATACCGTGGGTTATGGCGAACCTGGACAGTACGGCGAGATGATTGGTCGCGTTATCGCCAATGTACCGAATTCCGACAAAGCTATTTTCTCAGTGCATTGTCACAATGATTTAGGTTTGGCAGTCGCTAACTCGCTTTCTGCGGTGATGCACGGTGCCAGGCAGGTGGAGTGCACCATTAATGGCTTAGGTGAGCGTGCTGGCAATGCCTCACTGGAAGAAATCGTAATGGCAATACGCACACGGGGTGATGTTTACCCGGTACACACCGGTATTAACACCGAACAAATTGTCCCGGTGTCGCGTTTGGTCTCAACCATTACTGGCTTTCCGGTGCAGCCGAATAAGGCTGTCGTTGGCGCTAATGCCTTTGCCCATGAGTCGGGTATCCATCAGGATGGCGTACTTAAATACCGCGAGACCTACGAAATCATGCGCGCTCAGGATGTGGGCTGGAACACCAACCGTCTGGTATTGGGTAAATTATCGGGTCGCGCTGCGTTTTCGGCACGCCTTGAAGAACTGGGTATACCCTTTGAAACCAAGGCCGAGATGAATGAGGCCTTCCTGCGTTTTAAAGAACTGGCTGATAAAAAGCGTGAGATTTACGACGAAGATTTGCAGGCGCTGGTTTCTGAAGTTCAGATGGGTGAGGCCGAGGAAAATTTCAGATTGGTGACGCTCGATGTCACGTCCAAGACAGGTCGGGCGCCCCACGCATCGTTAGTGTTGCGCAGTCATGGCAATGATCATGAAGTTTCTTCTGAGGGTGATGGTCCTGTGGATGCGGTGTTCAAGGCCATCGAAAAAATTGCCCAAAGTCATACAGACTTAAAGCTCTATTCGGTGAATGCCATTACCACGGGCACAGATTCTCAGGGTGAAGTCACTGTGCGTCTGGCGAAAGAAGGCCGCATTGTTAATGGCCAGGGTTCCGACACAGATATATTGGTCGCCAGTGCCAAAGCCTATCTCAATGCGCTCAATATTATGGAAAGTCCAGACCGGCTACATCCCCAATTGGACGGTGTATAAAAGGTCAGGCTGGTAAGGAGTAAGACGATGGATGCGGAGCTGCGCGATTGGTACCTCTCGACCTTGGGTATCGTGCAGTACCGGCCATGGTCTCCGCCGGAGCTTGTAGTAGCGGCCGATTCTGAACTCGGCGATTCTGAACTGGGTCATGCACAGGATATAGAGAAGAAAAGCAAAGTCATAAGTATCGACCAGGAAACCGCCACTCAGCGAGAACCAAAGACTGCGGCCGTACCTCAGTCACTAAAGGACTTAGTGGCCGATGTGGTTGATCAAAGCGTTGTAAGCTCTGCTGAAACTGGCGTAAAGCCGGTACTGGATTCTACCCAAACGGATTCAACTCCCGAAGAAACGACCGCCTTTCGCCTTGCCTGTTGGCGGCCTAGTGAAGATTTACTGGTGCTTGATTCCTGGCCGATTGGGCAGGGTGCTGATAATCGGCGCTCACAACTATTAGCTAATATCCTTAAGTCAATTGGTCGCCGCCCAGCAACCTTGATGCAGCCAGAGTTTATCGATTGGCCATTAGGGCCAGAGAAAAGCTTGTTAGCCGCGCAAGATCATCTCTCGATGTTTATCCAGGGGCGCTACGAACAACAGGCTTTTTCCTGGGTCTTGGCCATGGGTGAGGACGTTCATTCCTGTCTGACTTCTGCTGAACTAGCGTCTGAGAAAAGTCTGTCACGTCTGCCGCTGGCCTGCGGTGCTGAAGCCCTGTTTACGTATTCGCTCAGCGAGATGATTGCGACACCGGCTTATAAAAAGGACGTTTGGGCGGTCATCCGGTTTTTGGTCTTATAAACAAGCTGTTTAGCCTAGTTGAACCCAATCCTATCCAGTCTAATCAAATGGCAAAGCTACCTATAGATAATAACCCGACTATAAGCGACTCGGCTGAAGCCTTTGGCAGCGGGTTTTCTACGCGCCGAGCCGTGCGAGACGACTTGCCTATCTTGCTAAAAATCGAATCTGAAATAACGCCTTTCCCCTGGAGCGCCCGCCAGTTTGGCGACAGTATTGATGACCATGAAACTTACGTCTTGCTCAAAGGTAAACGGGTTATCGCTTATCTGTTCTATCAGCAAATACTTGATCAGGCCGAATTATTAAATATTGGGGTGCGATCAAGTTTTCAGGGCGAGGGGCTCGGCTCCCGGCTGTTGGGTTTTTGCCTCGAACGTATTCGTGGCTCGGCTACTCAGCTACACTTGGAGGTGCGGGCCAGTAATTTCACCGCCATAGGTTTGTACCTTAGCTCAGGATTCAAGCAAGTTGGTGAGCGACGTGCCTACTATCGCAGTGAGACCGGTCGCGAAGACGCCTTATTAATGACCTATGATTTTCCTGACAGTAGCAGAGAATATCCAGATACATAGAAGTATATTCTGTGCAAGGGTTCAAGTTAGTGTCAGTGGACGTTGAGATAAACCGTGTAGAATGGGCACCTCAATAGGTGCTTCAAGGAGCGCGATATATGGAATTTGAAATTTTGTGGTGGCAGTGGATAGTAGGCGGTATTGGCCTGGTGATCATCGAGATTTTCCTGCCCAGCTTTATATCTATGTGGTTTGGCCTCGGCGCTATTATTGTTGGCTTACTTGCCTGGGCATTTCCGCAAATGGGGGTGTCGGCGGAAATCCTGGTCTGGATTATTTCATCCGGAATATTTGTGCTGATCTGGTTTAAATATTTCAAACCTAAAATGGTTGATAAAACCAAAGCCGGGGTGTCGAGAGATGCGGCCATAGGCGAGCGAGGGCACGTTATTAAAGCCCCGGTAGACGGCGGTCGCGGTGTCGTGCGTTTTAATCTGCCAGTGCTTAGTGAGGATGAATGGCCGTTTATTTGCGAAGGCTCGGTAGCGGCGGGGGATAAAGTTGCGATCAAGGATTTCTCTGGTAATACCCTTGTAGTTGAAAAACTGAATACTTAATTTCAATTCTTAGTTTCAATTAATAACATTAAAATTAACGTCGAGTTAAAAGGAGCAGCCACCAATGAACCCATCAATTATATTTTTTGCCTTACTGGCTCTTGCCGTTGTCACCGTCTATCGTGGCGTCAAGCAGGTGCCTCAGGGTAGTAAGTGGGTCATCCAGCGTCTGGGTAAATATCATCGTTCGCTGGCCCCTGGCCTGCAGTTTATCGTGCCCTATGTGGACAACGTGGCCTATAAAGTGACCACCAAAGATATTGTTCTGGATATTCCTTCCCAGGAAGTGATTACCCTCGACAACGTTGTGATTGTTGCTAACGCAGTGGCTTACATCAATATTCTGTCTCCTGAAAAAGCGGTTTACGGTGTTGAAGACTATGAAGTTGCTATCAGGACGCTGGTGCAAACCTCATTACGCTCAATTGTCGGTGAAATGAAACTGGATGATGCACTGTCGTCACGGGATCAAATCAAACTGAAATTGAAAGGGTCGATATCGGATGATATCGCCGACTGGGGTATTACCCTGAAAACTGTGGAGATCCAGGATATCAACCCCTCCGGAACCATGCAGGCGGCGATGGAAGAGCAGGCGGCGGCAGAGCGAGAGCGCCGGGCAACAGTTACCCGTGCCGATGGTGAAAAGTCTGCAGCAATTCTCCAGGCTGATGGCCGCCTCGAAGCCTCACGCCGGGATGCTGAGGCAAAAATCGTAATTGCCGAAGCCACCAGAGAGGCGATAGAAAAAGTCACCGCCGCTGTGGGTGCAAACGACTTGCCGGTAATGTACCTGTTGGGGGAAAACTATATTAGTGCTGTTAAGGAGCTGGCTGGCTCAGAGAATTCTAAGTTTATGATCCTGCCTGCGGACATTCCTGCGGCGGTGCGGGGAATTATGGGTAATTTAAAATAGCTGTTTGATAGAGCGTTCAAAAAATCTTTTAGGCAGTTTTTATAAAGACATTTGTCTGTAATCGAAAATTCTGCAATCGCAAATAGTCAGCCCCGCCGGCTTAGAGCCGACGGGGTTTTTTTTGTAGCTTGCGTTGTAAGGTGCGGCGGTGCATACCCAATGCTCTGGCGGTTGCAGAAACATTGCCGTCATTTTCATCAAGAATACGGTGGATATGTTCCCACTCAAGGCGATTGACCGAGGGGGGGGATTCTGCAATCTCGGTATCAGGGTCGCCATCATTATTTTCAAAAGCCGCAATTATCTCCTTGATGCCAGCGGGCTTACAGAGGTATTGATCGGCACCGAGTTTAATCGCTTCGACCGCAGTGTTAATGCTTGAGTAGCCGGTCAGAATAACGATTGATACAGAGGGGTTGTTGGCTTTGAGTTGCTCGATAAGGTGCAGGCCAGAGTGATTGTCCAGCTTAAGATCAAGAATGATGCGTCTGGGTTGGTGCTCTTTATTTGCGGCGAGGGCTTCCTGGGGCTTATTTGCGATGTGGGTGATGAGATTTAATCGGGTTAAACTGCGAGCCAGAGTTTCTGCGAAGACTTCATCGTCATCGACAACCAGGTAATCACATTGGTGAGGTTTATCTGCCGTCATCCGTTTTTAATACTCCCTGGATTCAACTCATAGATCCTGTACGTTTCTGAGCGGCAAAACCACAGAGGTCAGTAAACCGCCTTCAGCGATATTTGTCAGGCTGACCTGACCGCCGTGGCGATTCAGACTGTTATGACTGAGGAACAGACCGATGCCCATGCCACCGGGTTTGTTACTGGTGGTGGGGCGGCCCAGTTTCTCGGCTTGCTCGGGGGTAATGCCTGGGCCGTAATCGCGGATCTCCAGGTGGAGTTCTCGATGATCCCAGCCAATATTGATCTCTATTTGTTGGGGGCTGGCATCAGCCGCGTTATTGAGAAGATTCTGTAAAGATTGTTGTATTACCGGGTGGAAGCAGGCGCTGATCGGTGGACAGCCGTGAGCTATCGTTAATGCCGGATGGACGTCGGGGCGGATCAGCTGCCAGTTGTCGATCAGGTCACTCAGATAAGTGGAGACTGAAACCGGAGTCTCTCCCTCTTCGACAACACTGGCAGCGCGAATCAGGTTTTGCAGGGTAGCGTGGCAGCGCCGAATTTGTTGATTGAGAGTACCGACGTCCTTCAGTTGTGCTGCATTTAATTGACTGTCTTCAAAGTCATCGATAATTAACTTCATGGTGTTGAGCGGTGTGCCCAATTCGTGTGCGGCGCTGGCGGCTTGCGTGGCGATAGCGAGTAGCTGCTCATCCTGCATTTGTTCTTCTTTTTGGGCGCTAAGTTCGACTTCCTGTCGGCGTAGTGCGTCGGCCATACGTACTACAAAATAAGTGATCAAGCCTGCGCTGAGGGCGAAGTTAATCCACATGCCTAGTATATGAAGGTTGCCGGCATGAACGGTTCCTGATGCTCCGTTGACGGCGCCATGGGCTGAGTGTGGTGCCAAACTTTCCAGGGGGTAATTAAAAAATACCAGGCTGCTGTAGGCTGCCAGCGATACGCCAGTCAGGCTCCAGGTCATAACGGCTGGCAGGGTAATGGCGGCGATGCTGATCGGCACCAGGTAGTAGGAGATAAAGGGATTAGTCGCCCCGCCACTGAAGTACATAACAGAGGTGAGGGCAAAAATATCAAGTAATAAATGGCCGCAGAATTCGTTTTCTGAGATGGGCACTGATAAGTAGCTGCGCCAGTGGGTGAGTAAGGTAAGGGCCGCAAAAAATATTACCAGGCAGGTGATGGTGGTAACGGGCAAGCCCAGGGGATAAATCCGGCTGAAGAAAAATAAGGATAAAAATTGTCCAGCCAGGGCGATATAGCGGACAGTGATGAGCCTGCGCAGATTTTGCCGTGCAGCAGAGATGTTGGCTGAGGTGTTTCTCATTCGCACATGCTAACAAATAGCCTCGAATCTACCCAGTCTTGCACTCGAATTGTTCGGTCATTACCTGGGTAATCCGAGCAATGACCGAGTGGGTCTTGTCCGTCGATCTAAGCCCGTCGATCTAAGCCTACAAAGCTATTCCCATCAAGTTAAACCGCAAAGCTAATCCCGCAAAAACTGCCGATTGTTACCAGCTTATATTCATAGCGATAAACAGATTACGTCCTCGACCAGGAAGTCGATCACCAAGGGCTATATCACTGTCGCTGTTGCGGTTATAGCCAGACAGATGATCGACATAATGTTTGTCGAGCAAGTTATCGATACCAGCGCTGATCTTGAATTGTTGACTGATACGGTACTGGCCCTGGACGTTGAGCAAGCCGTATCCGGCGCTGTCCTGTTCATCGTTATAGTTAGAGGTTTTTGATTGTTTTGCGTATAGCACCGACTCCAGGCGAGCGCTCAAGGCGGCTTTTTGCCAGCTCACTGCCAGGGAGTGATTGAGGGGGGCGATACGATACAGGTTGTCGCTATTGTCTTTGTCTTCGCCGCGCACGTAGCTGAGCACGCCGTCTAAACGCCAGTTGTCGTTCAGTATTAGGCCATAACGACCATCAAAGCCGTATAGTTCCGCATCGATATTATTGAATTGCAGGGGTGCCTGGCCGCTCATCATTGTTGCGAGCATATTGGCGCTCATGTTGTTTGACGGTGTGCCCTGAATGAAATCATCCACCTTGCGAAAAAAGACCTGAGCACTCGCGTAAACATTCCCCGCCTGCCAATCCAGGCCTGTGTTGATTTCGTAATTGACCTCGCTATCCAGGTCGAGATTACCGATATAGGAGCGTCCGTCGGCCAGGCCCCCCGTGGATTCCAGGGGCAACCACAAATACAGTTCCTGATAGGACGGGGCTCGGGTTTTCCGGGCGATGCCGATGTTAAGACCCGTGGTGTCGGTCAGCGGCCTGCTGGCTTTGATGACGATATCGATATTGTCGAAGCTCTGGTCACGCTCAGCACCGTTAAAGCCACCTGCTAGCCCGTCTGCCAGGTTTTGCATCATTGGCATCATGCCGCTGGCAGATACTTCGTCACTGTCCATATTGACGCGGTTGTAACGCAGGCCAGTCTCGATCTGCCATTGCTGGGTATTGTGTTTCCACTCAGCAAACAGGCCGTAAATATCTCGCTCTGCATCTGAGAAATTCTGCACCGCAAACATGGCCATATTGGGATTGGTGATCAGGGCATCATGGACAACCTTAGTGCCGTCGATACCCATAGTGAGTGTGTCTTCGCCCAAGGGAAGCTCAACGCTACCGCCCCAGCTGAACTGGCGCCCAGTGGCGTTATTTTGCCTATACATCATGGGGTTGGCATTGCTGCGCAAAGAGAAGTTATCCATTAGGTGGTCAACATCGCTATAGCCCACCCGGGTACGGAAGGTCATGCCCTTGTAATCAGTCGCAGCGCTTAAGTTGGCGATGTCAGTGTGGATATAAACAATATCCATTGGCAGGGCGGGGGTGCCTGTATCGTTGGTATCCAGCTTGCCGCCCGATAAAGTGATATTGCTCGTGTCATTTTGCCACGCGTAGCTCAGGTCGTAACGCTCTCGACGGTAGCCGGTGTCAGCGAGCTTGTCCCCGTTACCGCTTTCCCCATCGTTACCTTCATCATAAGACGCTAAGGCGGCTAGCTTATGTTGGTCATTTGCCACGACTGCTTTTAAGCCGTGATTAACTCCGTCATCGAGAGTCCCGTAACGACTACTGATGGCACCTGAAGTTTCTGTATCCTCGGCGTTAGCAAATTCGCCCCGATCAAGTGTAGCGACGATATGCCCGCCAATGGCCTCCTGGCTGGCCGACACGGACGCTATACCTGGCGTTACTTTCAGTGACTTGAGCAGTAGCGGGGGAGCGTATGACAGAGGCGCATCCATGGCGTTGGGGCCGCCACTGAGCACTGCGTCGTTATCCATAGACACCGCGACCCGATCACCAAATAAACCGCGGTACTGGGCGATTCCGGTGATCGGGCCGTTACTATTAATATTGGCACCGGGCACGGATTTGAGCAGGCTTGCGCTGTCGGTTTGAGACACGGCTATCGGTTCAGGCCTTGGAAAGGTGGGTAAAGCCTCCTCGCCCAGCACGATAATTTCTTCGATCTGGATTTTATCCGTACTGGCAATTATTTCGCCAGCCAGTGGTAATGCTAATGAGGTAATTACCACGTTCAAAAATGCCTTTTTCATACCGCTAGCCCCGGTCAGTTTCGATAATTGAATGTTACGTGCGAGCAGGGCCATTGCCGATGTGACATATTGTCGCACCTGGTTTTTGAGCTTGATTGACAGACACCAACGCCACCATTATGGTGCCGACTTATTTTTATCTCTGTGAGGGACAATTGAAGGCTGTAAAAATAGGTCTATGCGGCCTGGGTACTGTCGGGGCGGGCACCTTTAATCTGCTGTCCAGTAATCGAGATACCGTGAATGCCCATGCCAACCGGGATATACAGGTAACGGTTGTCGGTGCACGGCGAGATAACCCAGCTTGTGCGTTGGGTAATACCGCTGTCGAAAGAGATGTACTAGCGGTTGTCGATAGCGATGTTCACATCATTGTCGAGTTGATCGGCGGAACAACGATTGCCAAAGAGTTAGTGCTAAAAGCCATCGCCAGGGGCAAGCATGTTGTCACTGCTAACAAGGCTTTAATCGCTGAACATGGCAATGAAATTTTCGCAGCGGCTAGCGCCCAGGGTGTGCAAGTCGTCTATGAGGCTGCGGTCGCTGGTGGCATCCCCATTATTAAAAGTTTGCGAGAAGGTCTCGCGGCTAATCGGATCGAATGGTTGGCCGGGATTATCAATGGTACCGGCAACTTTATTCTTACTGAAATGCGCGACAAAGGTCGGGCTTTTGCCGACGTACTAGCAGAAGCTCAGGCGCTTGGTTATGCCGAAGCGGATCCGACCTTTGATGTCGAGGGCATCGACGCTGCACACAAGCTGGTGATCCTCGCGGCCCTGGCATTTGGCATGCCCCTGCGTTTTGACGCGGTTTATACCGAAGGTATAGGCAACATTGAACCCGCTGATGTGACTTATGCTGAGGAGCTTGGCTATCGAATTAAACACCTGGGTGTAGCTCGGCGACGGGAACATGGGGTGGAGCTGCGAGTACATCCAACCTTAGTGCCTGAAAACCGCCTGATCGCCCAGGTGGATGGGGTGATGAATGCGGTCATGGTTCAGGGCGATGCCGTAGGGCCAACCTTATATTACGGTGCCGGTGCCGGTGCTGGGCCAACAGCCTCAGCGGTGGTAGCCGATATTATCGATGTGGCCAGGCATATTGATGCCATAGTGGATCAGTGTGTGGCGCACTTAGGTGTGGCCGAGACCACGATCGTTGATATACCCGTGCTGGATATATCCGAAGTTGAAACCGCCTGTTATTTACGTGCCTCGGTTTTGGACAAGCCGGGCGTGTTATCGTCGATTGCACAAATCATGAGTAGTCATGGCATCAGCATTGAAGCGATTATTCAGAAGCAGCCAGAGGTCGGGCAGGATCACGTGCCATTAATTATGTTGACCAACCTGAGCAGCGAGCTTAACTTACGCACTGCGATAAGAGAGATTGAGCAGCTTGATACGGTTGCAGGTGCGCTGATTTCTATCCGCGTAGAAGGCCTTTAGTCAGGCCCTTTAGTTAAGCCTTTATAGTTAGACCCTTTAGCGCAGCCCGGCTGACTAAGCTTTTTGTATATGATATTTAATTGCCGGGTATTCTATTAAAATTACATGTGAATCCTGGTTGGAGCAGTGCAAAGCCTTGTGAAATATATAAGCTGTCTCTTATACACATCTGACGCTGCCG
>JAHRWI010000333.1 GCA_019090225.1 Porticoccaceae bacterium | reverse complement strand
TAAGAATCCGAGTCACCCACTGCGGTGAATCAAGAAAGCACTTAAAAACTCATATCAATTGATACCGAAAATATTATGGAGAAAGAAATGGAAACCAACTTTAAAACAAAACTGACCGGCACGGCACTCGCACTAGCCGCAGCTGGCTTAATGAATTATGCCAGTCTTGCAACGGCTGCTCCGACGCAGGCAGCCGCCACGACTGATCTCGTACATTGTTACGGGGTAAATAAATGTAAAGGCCACAACGATTGTAAGACTGCTGAAAACGCTTGCACAGGCCAGGCGACTTGCAAAGGTACAGGCTTTGTCGCTATGCCATCGAAAAGTTGTGACGATATTGGCGGCAGCACAAAAGATGACTGGAAAGGCAGCGTTGCCGTCGCCGATCTTTCACATTGTTACAACGTCAATAAATGCAATGGCCACAATGATTGCAAAACGGCGAATAACGCCTGTGCGGGACAAGCCTCCTGTAAAGGTCAGGGCTTTGTTGCTATTCCTGAGAAAGCCTGTGGCGACGTCGGCGGCGAGACGGGGGCTTAGGCCCAACTCGCTAAGTGTTACATACGACACAGCCGCCCACTCTCCGGCACATAAATATTTACGTGCCGGAGAGTGGTTTTAGCAACTAAATTTTTATGGGGGAAACAATATGGACAATAAATTTCTGGGATTTGGCCTGGGTTTACGTACCGATCATTTTGTTGATGTACTAGAACAAAAACCCGATGTCGACTGGTTTGAAATTGTTTCCGAAAACTTTATGGTCGATGGCGGCAAACCCAAACATTTCTTACACAGCATTCGTCGCGACTACCCCATGGTGATGCACGGGGTATCGTTATCGATTGGCTCCACCGATCCCCTGGATATGAGCTATTTAGGCAAGCTCAAAGCCCTGGCTGGAGAACTTGAACCGGAATGGCTTTCCGATCATTTGTGCTGGACGAGTGTCGGCAATGTAAATAGCCACGACCTGTTGCCACTGCCCTATAGCGAAGAAGCCATAAATCACGTGGTTGATCGCGTTCAGCGTGTTCAGGATTATCTGGGCCGGCAAATTTTTCTCGAAAACGTGTCTAGTTATTTGAGCTATGACGATTCAATTTGTCCGGAGTGGGAGTTTCTTTCGGAGGTGGTACAGCGTGCCGATTGTTTTGTCTTGCTGGACATCAATAATATTTATGTCAGTGCGAGAAATCATGGTTTTGATCCTCTCGAATATATTAATGCCATTGATCCCGACCGGGTGCGGCAATTCCATTTAGCTGGCCACAGCGACTACGGGGACTACGTGATTGACACCCACGACCATGATGTCGCCGATGCCGTGTGGGAGCTTTATGCCCAAAGTCTGGAACGTTTTGGTGCGGTCAGCACAATGATTGAGCGGGATGACAATATCCCATCGCTGTCAGTCCTGGTCGGTGAGCTGAATGTCGCCAGGGACATCGCCGACAGCACACTGTTCCTGGAGCCACAGCAGGTGGCGCTATGAGAAGCCAATTACAACAGCGACAACAACAGATGATGAGCTATCTGTTGTCCGGAAAAGACGAAATCGCCGAACACGTGCTTGATCAGGGCAAGCTCAGTGCGCAAACCCGCCTGCATATTTATGGCAACGCGTATCACTCTCGTCTGCGCGACACCATCGACACGGATCACCCCGCCACTGGCGTTTATCTGGGCGACAGCTTGTTTGAGCTGATGGTCGACAACTATCGACAGCAACATGCCTCCAGCTACCGTTCATTACGGCATTTCGCTGATGCACTGCCTCATTTTCTGGCCATGCAAACGCCCTTTTGCGACAACCCACAGATTAGCGAGCTGGCAAGGTTTGAGCGACTCTTGGTGAGCACCTTTAATGCGGCGGACGCATCGCGAGCGACCATTGAGCAGCTGCGCCAATTTCCCGTGGAGGATTGGCCAGAAATAAACATCGACTTTCATCCCAGTGTCCAACTGTTTGAGAGCAACTGGAATGCCGTTGAGATATGGCAGGCCATCAAAGAAGAAAAGACACCGCCAACGGCGCAAGAGGACTCTACGACCTGGTTGGTATGGCGCAATCAGGTCCTGCTCACTGAGTTTCGCCATCTTGGTATGGCTGAGTTTTCCATGTTCAAACACTTTAAGAGCGGCGGCAGTTTTGCCTCCGCCTGTGAGGCTCTGCTTGATATAGAGCCAGAAGATCAGGTCAGCGCCATCGCGATAAACACACTGATGCGCTGGCTGGATTCCGGTCTGGTCAAAATCTTAAGCACGGCGATCAAATCAAATTCCAAACTCGGTAATACCGAAGCTATTAATCTCGAAGCCACCAAGCTCGAAACTACTAGTCCCTACATTAAGGCCCCCAACGAATTATTCACCAGGCCCAAGGAGAAAAAATCATGATCACCCTAATTCAAAAAGCCCAGCAGCTATTCGACACCACCCGCGCTGTCGATTTTCTCGCCCCGCTACTACTGAGACTTTATCTGGCGCCCATATTCTGGATGGCGGGGACACAAAAACTCGGGCATTTCTCGTCGACCGTCGAGTGGTTTGGTAATGCCGACTGGGGCCTGGGCTTGCCTTTTCCCTGGCTCATGGCCGCGCTTGCGACGGGCACAGAGCTTATTGGTGCCGTGTTCCTGACCTTTGGTTTTGCCACTCGCTGGATCAGCTTCCCCTTAATGATGACCATGCTGGTTGCCATTTTTTCCGTTCATCTTGAGAACGGCTGGCTTGCCATCGCTGCCGGAGGCGGTATTTTCGCCACCGAGCGAACCAGTGGCGGTATCGAACGGCTGAACGTTATCAAAGATATTTTAAAAGAGCACGGCAACTACGAGTGGCTTACTGAGAACGGCTCAGTGGTCATTCTCAATAACGGCATTGAGTTTGCGACCACCTATTTATTTATGTTGCTCGCGCTGTTTTTTATCGGTGGTGGGCGCTATCTCAGTATCGATTACTGGGTTGATCGTAAATTTAATCCTACGGCTTTTAAGGCCAACAACTAATCTAAGGTCAATATCTAATCCAGGGCCAACACCAATCGGCTATAGCTGGATATATAGCGACATACATAAAAGGAACTCGACATGAATAAGCCACTATTCACCAACGAATCTAAGGACGACGCCAGAGAAATATATGCCGAAATAGATGGAGCGGCACTTTTTATTAAATGCCTGGAGAACGAAGGTGTCGATTATATTTTCGGTATTCCCGGCGAAGAAAATATCGCCTTTATGGATGCCCTGCTCGATAGCGACATCGAATTTATTCTCACCCGCCACGAACAGGGCGCAGCCTTTATGGCCGACGTCTATGGCCGGCTCACTGGTCGTGCCGGGGTTTGCCTGGCCACCCTTGGCCCCGGTGCTACCAATCTGATTACCGGTGTTGCCGATGCCAATATGGATCTTGCCCCGGTCGTCGCCATTGCCGGGCAGGGCGCTACGACGCGCTTACATAAAGAGAGTCATCAAGTGCTCGACCTGGCAAACCTATTTGAACCGATCAGCAAGTACGCCACGCAGGTTCGCGCGCCAGAAGTGATTCCTGAGATTGTTCGCAAGGCGTTTAAAGACGCACAAATGGAACGGCCCGGTGCTAGCTTTATCGAGTTGCCAGAAAATATTGCTTCGCTATCGGCCCTTAAGCAGCAGGTTCTTGTGCCACAAAGTCCGCTTGCGCCAGTGCCGCCCCAGGAAAAAATTGATCAGGCGGTCAGTTTGATTGAAGGCGCTAAATTTCCCATTATTATGGCAGGCAACGGTGTAATCCGGTCTGGTGCTAGCGAAGCGCTGGTGGCCTTTGCCGAGCACTTTAATATTCCTGTCGCCACCACCTTTATGGCAAAAGGCAGCATGCCTTTTTCTCACCCCTTGAGCCTGGGCACCGTGGGCCTGCAAGCCCACGATTATGTTGCCTGCGGTTTTGATCGGGCGGATCTGGTGATCACCATCGGTTACGACATGATCGAGTACCATCCCCATTTGTGGAACGGCGATAAAACCGCAACCATTCTGCACATTAACGCCAATGCCGCAGAAGTCGATGCCCACTACCAGCTGCAAACCGGGGTAGTAGGTGATCTCAATGCAGCCTTGAGCGGTATCAGTAAGGGCAGTGATTTTCGCCATGACAACCACAGTGGCAGTCTGCGCAATACCATTGAGGCGCTGATGGCAGAACACGCCAGCGACGATGATTTTCCTATCAAACCACAGAAAATACTCTGGGATTTGCGTCAGGCCCTGGATGGAGAGGACATCGTTATTTCCGATGTCGGCGCCCACAAAATGTGGGTGGCACGCATGTATCAGGCCGAAGCACCCAATACCTGCATTATTTCCAACGGTTTTGCCTCCATGGGAATTGGGGTGCCGGGCGCCATTGCCGCGAAGATGGTGCACCCGGAGCGTAAGGTCGTGACCGTTACCGGCGATGCGGGTTTTCTGATGAACTCCCAGGAAATAGAAACGGCGCTGCGCCTGAATCTGGCGCTGGTAATACTGATATGGAACGACAGCGAATACGGGCTGATTAAATGGCACCAGCTGCGTCACTTTGGCCGCGAAAGCAATATCCGTTTTAACAATCCTGATTTAGTGAAATACGCCGAAAGTTTTGGCGCCAAAGGTTATCGGGTAGAAAGCACTGACCAACTGTTGCCGACGCTTGAAAAAGCCTTTGCTGATAACACGGTGGTCATCATTGACTGTCCGGTGGACTACAGTGAAAACATGAAACTCACCGAACACCTGGGTGAATTAGTTTGCGCAATTTAAAGGTTTTCAACACATTGATGTTAAACCACCATCACCTAGATCAACCCAGCTTTTAGAACAGGGATTATCAACATGACTCAAGCTCAACTGGATGTTCTATCTCCCTACAGCGGCGAAGTGCTTGGCAGTTTACCGACGACCACAAGTGGCGATATTGAACACAGCCTGAGTAGCGCCTACCAATTGTTTCGCTCGCGCCGTAACTGGTTACCCCTCGCCCGGCGTATCGAAATACTGCAAAAAACCGCACGAATCATGGCCGAGCGTGCCGAAGCACTGGCGCTGCAAGCCGCCCAGGAGGGCGGAAAACCCCTGGTGGATTCCCGTGTGGAAGTTGCTCGAGCCATCGACGGTATTCATTGTTGCATTGATAGCTTACGCAGCGAGGGCGGCGAGGTTGTCCCCATGAATCTCGATACAGCCTCTTCGGGACGCCTGGCAATGACCACCCGAGAGCCCGTAGGTGTGGTGGTGGCCGTTAGCGCCTTTAACCATCCGCTTAACCTGATTGTTCATCAAGTTGCCCCAGCAGTAGCTGCCGGTTGCCCGGTCATTGTTAAACCAGCCCAGGATACTCCGCTGAGTTGCCTCAGTTTTGTCGAGATCCTCCATGAAGCGGGTTTGCCAGAGGACTGGTGTCAGGCCCTGGTGATCGATGATCTAAGCGTCGCTGAGCAACTGGTTACCGACCCACGTGTGGGGTTTTTCAGCTTTATTGGCAGCGCCGCTGTGGGCTGGACGTTGCGCTCAAAACTAGCGCCCGGTGTTCGTTGTGCCCTGGAGCACGGTGGTGTTGCGCCGGTACTGGTACTCGAAGATGCTGATCTCGACCGAGCCGTAGCGCTGCTCGCCAAAGGCAGTTTTTATCATGCCGGACAAGTCTGCGTATCGGTGCAGCGAATTTTCGCCCACCAGGACATCGCTGAAGAACTGGCCAGACGCCTCACTGCTACGGCAAGTCAGTTAATAGTCGGCGATCCAGCTCTCGATACTACTGACATTGGCCCCCTGATTCGCCCGGCTGAACAATTACGGGTGAGCAGCTGGATTGAGGAAGCTGTCGAAGCGGGAACATCAGTGCTCCGCGGTGGGGAAAGTTTGGACAATAATTGTTATCAACCGACGGTACTACTTGACCCACCTGCCAACTGTAAGGTCAGCAACCACGAAATATTCGGCCCGGTTGTGTCGGTTTTCCCTTACTCCGATATTGACCATGCGCTCAGTCTGGCTAATGGTCTTGACAGTGCCTTTCAAAGCGCCGTGTTTACACAGAACATTGACCAGGCCGCCTATGTTTATCGCCACATCGATGCCTCGGCGGTAATGATTAATGACCACAGCGCTTTTCGCACCGACTGGATGCCCTTTGCGGGTCTGCGTCAGTCGGGATTGGGTGTTGGCGGTATTCCCCACACCCTGCGAGAAATGCAGATCGACAAAATGTTGGTGCTTAACTCCCCTGTACTGGGCGGCTTATAAATCCCGCGCTGGAATGTAACGTTTTATTACACTTAGTAGCACGACATTGTTATGCTTCGTTACGTTTTAGCGAGCAAGATCTTACAGCATCATAAAAAAGCCCAATTTATTAGTCAGTTAGGTGGTTTCATTGAATCACCAAGCTGGCATGCATTTCGCTCTGTTGGTATTAGACGCTTCGGAAAAAAGAGCTTCTAATAAAGCGCCACGGATAAAGCAGCATTAACAAAATAACCAGGGATTAAATGTGGAAGATCCAACAGAACAGCCTTCACCGGGCTCTGGAGCAGGAACCGGCGCACTAAATAGCGCAGAAACCAGCACCGTCGCCCCGGCCGAAAAAACCCTGGAAGCCCTCGCCGGGCTCAGCTATCGGGCTGGTGAGCTACAGGACTATCTCGACAGCACCTGCGAATCGATGGTCGATTTACTCGGTGATGGGCTGGCTGCGGTCACGCTTTACCGCGATGGCAAAAAAAATGTATTAGCGCTGGTGCCCCCACCAAGCAAGCCTATACAACCTCTCGATATCCACGGGCCTATATCCACTTATGTTGTGCAAACCGGTGAAACATTATGTGTGGGAGATACGGATCAAGAAGTTCGCTACGGCAGCCCGCCGGAAGGTTATCACTCTTATCTCGGCGTACCCCTGCGCCTCCCCAAAGGTCAGGTAGTAGGCACCATCTGTTATTTTAATACTGAAACACGACACTTCCGAGACAATGAAGTGCAAACCGCTCAGCTGTTTGCTGAACGGGTGGCCATTGCACTGGATAACTACGATCTTTATCAGGACCTCAAACAACACTCAACAAAACTGGAAGAATTAGTACAGGACCGCACCAGTCAGCTCCTCGCAGCGCGGGACGAACTTGCCCACAAGGAAAAACTCGCCGCCGTGGGGGAATTTGCTACCCGGCTGACTCACGAAATCCGCAACCCACTGACCACCATTCGTCTGGCCCTTGAGTATCTTCAACAAAACACCACGGATGGCAGTCATAAACGGGCCGAACTGGCGGGCAACGAGGTGTCGCGACTGGAGCGTATGCTCAATGAAGTGCTGATGTATACCAAACCGGCGCAGGCCACACTCAAGCCAGTTGAGCTGGATGTCTTTTGCGCCGATTTCGTCCTAACCAATGAATCCCTGGCGCAAGCGCAGGATTTAACCTTGACGTTAGAGGTTGAAAAACCAGCGACTGTGATGGCTGATGCGGACAAACTCACCCAGGTTTTTTTAAATCTCACTCGTAATGCCTGTGATGCCAGTGCCACCGGGCAGGCGATTGCCTGCTCTACCGGGCGTGACGGTGACAAGGGTTTTGTTCGCATGCACAACTGCGGCGCGATAATCCCCCCGGACAAACTCAATGTGATTACCGATGCCTTTGTCAGCGGCAAGCCCAACAGCTCGGGGCTAGGGCTTACCATTGTCAAATCACTGGTCGATGTGCAGCAGGGTCGCTTAAGTATCACTTCAAACGCAGAGGATGGCACCACCTTTACCGTTTACCTGCCTCTTATAAAAGAAACTCTTGTCAAGGAAGCTCCTCTAAAAGAAGCTCTCGCGAAACAAAGTAAAGAAGAGAAAGACCTTACAGCCACCGAGACCCAAAACTAATGCTTGCACGAATTTTACTGGTCGAAGACGACAGCGCGCTGGCGCAAATGTTAATGCTGCACTTTGAAGACCTTGGCCTTGAAGTATTCCATGCCCTCAGCCTCAGAGAAGCCAACCACCTGGTCGCGGAACACTTGCCGGATTTAGTTATTCTCGACCAAGGTCTGCCCGATGGCAAAGGCTACGACTGGCTTTGCCAGGTCATGAAACGGGACATTAAAACCTCCATCATTATGATGACCGCTGAGCACGACCTTGAACTGGCGATCGCCGCCATCAAAGCCGGTGCCTTTGACTTTATTCATAAACCGATCAAGACCGAAGAGCTGGATCACACTGTTGCCCGCGCTCTGGAACAGCAACAACTCACGCGCCAGGTGCGCGAGCTCAGTGCCGTGAATGATACCGTTCACACGGAGCCGCGTTTAATCGGCAAAAGTCAGGTCATGCTGGATATCAGCAAGGAAATCGCGCTGGTCTCTGACAGTCAGGCGCGAGTATTGATCACCGGAGAAAGCGGCACCGGCAAAGAGCTGGTGGCGCGAGCTATCCATCACAATAGTCAGCGCAGTGGGCCATTTCTTGCGGTTAACTGTGCCGCTCTGGTGGATAATC
>JAHRWI010000332.1 GCA_019090225.1 Porticoccaceae bacterium | reverse complement strand
TTTATAGTTTTATAGTTTTAGTGTTGGAATATCGAGGTGTAGCTTTAGGTTTGGATCTTCAATACTTTATTCATGGTGTCCTCATAGACTCGCATAATTGCCGTGGCATCGTCCTGTTTGTAACCCAGGCCTTTGGCCATGCGCATCAGGTTATGCACAGTCGGGCTTAACATCAGCGGCACACCCAGCTCGTCGGCTAGTTCCAGGGCAAGGTGCATATCCTTGTAGGCGAGATCTATGGAGAAACTGGGGGTCCAGTCGCCGGATTTTGCATTTTTGGCCACTGCTCGAAAGGTCATGCTGTTGCCGCTGCTATTGCGGATAACCTGATTCAATACTTCCAGATCAATACCGGCGGATACGCCCAGCATTAAGCCTTCAGCACTGGCTGCCATATTGCAAAAGGCGATCAGGTTGTTGGAGATTTTCGCCACACAGCCGTTACCGATATCGCCGCAATAAACCACGTTTTCGCCGTAGGATTCAAATAGAGGCACGAGTTTGTCGAAGGTGGCTTTGTCGCCGCCGACCATGATGGCGATCTTGCCTTTCTCTGCCAGCACGACACCTCCGCTGACCGGGGCATCGAGCATGGTGACACCCTGTGTTTCAAGCTGCGCGGCTAACTTGCGGATTAATATCGGCGAGTTGGTGCTCAGGTCACAATAGATTGATCCCGGTTTGATGCCTTCAGCAATGCCGTCTTTACCGAGCACCACCTGTTCGACGTTTCCAGGATGGGGCAGGGAGGTCATCACCACATCCACTTCTGCGGCAATGGCTTTTGGTGAGGCCCCGGCTGTTGCTCCAAGTTCTGTGCACCGGGCGATAGCGGCTTCGTCCAGATCATAGACGATCACTTCGTGGCCGCTGTTTTTTATGATATTCCGACACATGGGGCCGCCCATATTGCCGACACCGATAAAGCCTATTTTCATGGGGTAGTTCTCCGATCAAGTGGCACTTTTAAAAAAGTGCCACTTAGCCTATGTGTTGGTCTTATGCGAGGGATTTGGCGCTATGAGAACACCCTTTTATTCGGGTATGGGTTCCGAGCCGAGAATACCTTCACTTTCCAGCGCGGCAATTTCGTCCTTTGACATAGACAGATATTCACTAAGCACCTCGGCGTTTTGTTCTCCAAGGTATGGCGCTACCAGCGGTAGATGGCCGGGAAATTCGGAGAATTTTAGTGGCATGCCCGGCACCTGAAACTCGCCAATGCTTCGATCACTAATTGTGCGTACCGTTTCTCGCTGGATCATATGGGGGTGGGCCATGGCCTCCTCAACTTCAAGAATGGGGGCGACTGGAATGCGCCCGTCTTCAAGAATTTTTTGAACTGCATCGTCACTGTCCTGTTCGGCCATCCATGCTTCGATGACCTTGGCCAATTCGAAGCGATTCTCGATTCTGATAGCCGGATCGCTAAAACGCGGGTCGGTTTTTAGCTCCGGCATGCTGATGGCATCGCAGAAGGGTTCCCACTGATGAGTTAGCGCGATAATAAAAAAGTATCTATCCCTGCCCTTGAACATACCGGCCGGGGCAGCAACGGTATGGTGGGTGCCCAGACGCCTGGGCAAGGAGGCACCTTTACTGGCGCTGTAATCCTGTACATTGAGTTCATGATGATGGAAATAGGTATCCAGCAAAGCGATGTCGAGATATTGGCCTTTGCCGGTACGTTCCCTGTGAAACAGCGAATAACCAATGGCGGTTGCGGCATGAACGCCAGTTGATGTGTCGCCGATGGCGAGGCCTACCAGGGAAGGCGGCCCGTCATTGGGGCCAATCATCGCTGATACGCCGGAGTAACCCTGAGCGATGTAGTCATAACCGGGCAAATGCGCCAACGGGCCTTCCTGCCCGAAAGTGGATATGGAACACATGATCATTTTCGGATTTAGTTTTTGGACTTCTTCCCAGCTGAAACCCAGGCGTCCGATAACCCCAGCCGAGAAGTTTTCGATAAGCACATCGAACTGAGGGATCATTTTACGAATAATGTCTTTGCCCTGTTCAGACTTCATATCAAGGGCGACGGACTTTTTACCTCTATTTTGCTGGACGTAATAGCCGCTGCGACCATCTGAGGCCTTAAAAGGGAAGAAGCGCGAGTTGTCGCCCACTTTGGGCTCTTCAATTTTGACAATCTCGGCGCCCATTTCCGCCATCAATCGGGTGGCAGATGGGCCTGCGAGAAATTGCGTAAAATCCAGTACTTTGATGCCATCAAGCATATGTTTGGGGTTCATTTTGCACACTCCTGTTCTTATAGTTAGCAGCCGGGTTTAACAGCCGGGTCATGGGTATGGATATGGGTAAACAACCGTGCTAATAAACCATAGGCACACCGGTCGATGCAATGTTTTGATGTTTGCTTGTCGTTCTACATGCTGCCTTAGATGTTTTTTCCGCGCCCCCTACTTAAGCATTCGTGCAGGTGATGGCTGAGAATGCCCGGCAATGGCATGAGGACGGTAGGGCGCTTCCATGGCGGTAATTTCTTCATCGCTAAGCCGAACGTCCACCGTGGCAAATATCTCTTCAAGGTGGTGAGCCTTAGTAGCACCAATAATCGGTGCGGTGACACCGGGAGCTTGTAGTATCCACGCGCAGGCGGCCTGGGTTGGTGTAATACCGTGGTTTTTCGCTACCTTTTGTGTGACCACGGCAATCTCGTAGTCGTTATCCTTAAAATACATGGTGCGGGCCATATGATCGGTTTGCGCGCGCCTAGTGGGGCCTTTGCCTTTTTGGGCGCTGCGGTTGCCGTCTAGGAAACCTCTGGCCAGAGGACTCCAGGGAATCAGCGCGACACCCTGATCAATACACAGGGGAATCATTTCCCGCTCTTCTTCGCGATAGATCAGGTTGTAGTGGTTTTGCATGGATACAAATTTCTGCCAGCCATATTCCTTCGCTGTGTGCAGAGTTTTGGAAAACTGCCAGGCAGCCATGCTACTGGCACCCAGGTAGCGAACTTTGCCGGATTGCACCAGGGTATCTAGCGCATCCAGAGTCTCTTCAATGGGGGTGCGGAAATCCCAGCGGTGGATCTGGTAGAGATCAATATAGTCTGTTTTTAAGCGCCGCAGGGAGTTTTCGCAAGCTTCGATGATGTGTTTACGGCTCAGACCCTGGCGGTTGTGATTCGGCCCACTAGCACCGTAGTTCTTCTTTTCGTAATCCATAGCACCATGAACTTTAGTCGCGATGATGACATCATCGCGAGTGGCCATCTCACCGAGCCAGTGACCGGTGATTTCCTCGCTACTGCCATTCGAATAAACGTCTGCTGTATCAAAGAAGGTCACGCCTGACTCAATGGCGAGGGCAAAGTGTTCCCGTGCGGCTGTGCTGTCCAGCGTCCATTCCCGCCAGTCGCCCTCACCGTAACTCATGCAGCCAAGACAGATTCGCGACACAGTAAGGCCGGTATTACCCAGTTTTGTGTATTCCATAATTCTCCCCTTATGTTTAGGATGTGCGATAGTCCGTGCTATTTACTATAGTCATGTTTGGCTAGAAAGCTGATCCAATTGATTTCACGCTGATACGAACCTGTTCACACCAACACCAACACCAACACCCAAGAAACAATGAGGAAACTATAATGGCATCTGTAATGATTAAGAGAGACGTTAAAGCACCGGCCCGAGACGCCTGGAAACTGTTATCGGATTTCGGCGGAATCGGCAATATCATGAGAGGCATGGGGCCGGACGATATTTCCATGGAAGGCGAAGGCCTGCTGGCGATTCGGACCATCAAAACCCCCACCGGTACCGTGCAGGAGCGCTGCGAGGCCCTGGATGAAGAAAATATGATGATGAGTTATTCAATTCTGGGTGAAGCGCCCCTGCCGATTACTCATTACCTATCGACGTTCCGGGTTTTTGAGACCGGCCCCAATAGTTGCCGTGTTGAATGGGGCAGCAGCTTTCAGCCCGATGGCACGGTGCCTCTGCCAGAGGTTATCCCTATGATCGAAGGTATTTATAAAAGCGGTATTATCGGCACCCAGAAGAAACTTGGCGTGTTTGAGAAAGCGGCGGGTTAGCCCTGACCTGATAGCGGACGTTTCTGGATATTTACCTTATGCGTGATAGTAAATTTCGATGGCCGCTCTTTTTGGGGAAGAGTTTGAGGATGAGTTTGAACCTTGGTTCGAGCATTTATTCGGTGGCTCCTTTGACGGCTCTTTTTACGATAAGCACAGCGCTTTTGCTGTCTGTCGCATCGGTGGCGCATGCCGAAAGCGTGCCCTGGCAAGCTCCTGGCGCTGAGACAGAGAAGTTAAACCCTGTTCGATACGATGTTGAGTCCGTCAACATGGGCAAAACTTTGTTTGCTACTCACTGCCTGCAATGTCACGGCTATTGGGGTGAAGGGGACGGCATTGTTGGACTTATGTCGGATAAGAGACCAGCTAACTTGTTAGTTCTGGCCAGTGAGCAATCTCCAGGTGCTTTTGCTTGGAAGATCGCCGAGGGCAGAAATACCATGCCCTCATTTCGAGGCACGCTCAGCGAGCAGGAAATTTGGCATGTAGTTAATTTTATCGCCTCCTTAGAAAATGAAGTCGGTTCTGCGGAGCAATCGATCGTTGTCCAACGCTGCGCCATGTGTCACGGCCTATCGGGTAAAGCGATTTACGAGCAGTGGCCGGATTTACCCGCAATGAGCCAGCAAGAAATCGAGGCTAAATTATTCGCGCATCGGAGCGGAATTATTGCCGATAGCACTATGTCAAAAGTCAGCTTTGATCTTACTGACGAAGAGATAAAAGAAGCGGCTCGATACTATTCATCATTAAACAGGTCTTCTTTAAATGAGGAGGATTGATTAAGCCTTGAACAAACGCGCTATTTTTCGAGCCCGATTAGCTCTCGTACCTGAGAAATATGCTCAGCGCCCCAGAACAACTCATCCCCGACCAGATAGGAGGGTACACCAAAAACCCCTTTCGCTTCGGCATGTTGCTGAATTTCTGTTAGCTCCCTGGGGCCTGCTTCGCTGAGGTATTCCATAAAGTCCTGGGCTGGAATCCCCGACTGTTCAAGAACTGAGATAATCACCGCAGGGTCTTCAATATTGAGCTGGCGCTGCCAGAATTTCTCAAAGACCAGCTGATGATAAGGCCTAAAATCTCCCTGGTGTTGAGCGTACAAAAAGCCGATGTGGGCGATAGAGCTGTCGAATATTTTTTGTGGCCCACGAATAGTCAAGCCGCGCCGATTGGCCTCACGGCGACAATCCATATATGAATATCTGACCCGTCTCCATTGGTGGTCGTTGCGCAGGTGTAAGGAGTCTTGACCAGAGCTATCCAGTTCTGCCGCACCCATAAAGCTGGGGATGTCGAGGATGTAAGGTAACCATTCGACGGATTGATGGGTGTCGGTATGGAGACGATAAGCTTGCTCCTGAGCTAGGTAGGCGTAGGGGCTTTTGTAGTCGAAATAGTGGATTACTTTATTCATTGTATGTTGTTCATCAAAGATCACCTGATATCACAAAGACTCTGACTTCGCGGAGTAAACTTCGTTTTCTTTAGACTATTTTTGTTAGTATTCAAGGCCTAATAAGAACTTTTTAGTCATCTCTATCATAATTCCCAGCCTGCTGACAATGCTCATTATAGACAAGACAGGTGCCTTATGTGGCAGGGGTCTTACATGGTAGGGCTAGACTTGAAGTTTATATGACTAAAGTTTTGGCGGTTTATTATTTCGCTTAGCTTGTTGTTTCGCTTAGTTTATGGCTTCGCTAAATTTGTTGCAGTGTTTAATTATTTGAAGGTATTGAATGTTTAATGTCACTCGGTTTCGAATCTATCATTATCTTCGCGGGCGTATTGGCCCCTTGTTGCTGCCCGCCCTGTTGATAAAGACCCTGGTATTGCTCGGCCTTGCTTTCAGCGCTCTGCAAGCGAGTGGGGCAAGTGGTGAATTTACAGTTAAGCGTGAGCCTGTCTACGATTTGAAATCACTGTTTGCGTCGGTGCAAACCGTAGACGTCACCCAGGCTCGGGCTCGTATTGGCGGTACTTTGGTGGAACTGCTAGTCGATGAGGGAGCTATCGTAAAAGCTGGGCAGAAACTGGCCCGTGTACGGGATCCCAAACAACGACTGCAAATTGCTGCCACCGAGTCCAAATTACGTTCCCTTGAGGCCCAGTTACAACTGGCGAAAACCACCCTGGGGCGGGTCGCAAAATTGTATGCCTCGGGCAAAATTAGCGAGGCCCGGCAAGACGAAGCGCAAACCCAGGTTGATGTGGTGAGTGCCGATATCGCTGCCTTGAAATCAGATCAGGCGGTGATTCGGCAAGCCCAGATTGAGGGCGATATTCTGGCACCAGCTAGTGGCCGTGTGCTCAAAGTCAGCGTTACCCATGGCTCCGTGGTGTTGCCGGGAGAGCCGATTGCCAACATTGCCGCCGAGAGTTACATCCTGCGCTTGATGTTGCCAGAGCGTCACGCTCGCTTTATTAA
>JAHRWI010000331.1 GCA_019090225.1 Porticoccaceae bacterium | reverse complement strand
TATCAATCACATCATGGACGTTAACCCTGGGCGCTTCTTTAGCGGTGCGCCTTTTTAAGGGGCGGTTTTAAGGGAACGGTTTTAACTGGATAGCTTTTACTCTGCAAAGATCCAGCACTCGCGAGGCAAAGTCATGTATCACCCGGCACTAAAAACACCCTTGTGCGATTTGGTCGGTATTGAATATCCCATTATTCAGGCAGGTATGGGCTTTGTAGCGCGGGGGCCGCTGGCGGGCGCCGTTTCTGCCGCCGGTGGTTTGGGCACCATCGGTGCAGGCACCATGACCGGCGAAGAGCTGCGGGAGGAAATCCGCATCGTTCGCTCCATCACCGATAAACCCTTTGCCGTGGATATTCTGTTCTCCAGTGCCGGGGGCAAAAATGTGGCGATGTTCAGCAAGGATGTCGAAGACCATATCGAAGTCGTCTTTGACGAAAAAGTCCCGGTGATTGCCAGTGGCCTGGGTAATCCTGCACCCATTGTCGAGCGCTGTCACGCAGCGGGCATGAAGATTCTGAGCTTGACCGGTAATACCAAAAATGCCAAACGCCTGGCCGATAGCGGCGTCGATGCCATTATCGCTCAGGGCTACGATGGCGGTGGCCACACAGGCAGAGTCGGTTCCATGACACTCTTTCCAGCGGCGATAGATGCCGTAGATATTCCCGTATTGGCAGCAGGCGGTATCGCCGACGGTCGTGGTATTGCCGCAGCTCTGGTAATGGGCGCAATTGGCGTTTGGTTAGGTACGCGATTTATTGCCTGCACAGAAGCCTGGGGGCACGACAATTATAAAAATAGTATTGTCGACAGTGACGACGAAGGCACCATCCGCACTCGGTGTTTTTCCGGCAAACCCTGCCGCATGATTCGCAACGAAACCACAGCGGCCTGGGAAACCCCGGAGTTGATGGCGACGCTCAAACCCTTCCCCGACCAGATGCCCAACGTCACCGAGTGGCTGGGCGAAGATCCCTACATGGCAGGGCGGCGAGATGGCAAAACGGATATTGGTGCGCTGGCGGCGGGGCAGTCATCGGCCTTGATACATGATGTTAAACCAGCGGCAGAGATTATTAGGGAATTGATGGAGCAGGCTAGTGAGGCGCTGGGGCGTGTTTCGGGTGGTTTGAGCGGGAATTAGAGGGTGTGTGTTTATCGAGAAGAGTCAATTAAGACTGACCCCATCGGTTCTAGAAAATTAATTGAACAATTATGTGAAAAATTCTGTGTATAAAAAATTATTAATAAGTGGTCTTTTCCTTACCCTTGCAGCTTGTAGTGGTATGCCTGAAGTAGTAACTCAATTTAATGGCGACACTGAGAACGCTAAGATCTATATGTTAGGCCCTGACGGCTATGATATTTTAGCTAATGGGGAACGGATTGGGGAATTTACTACGGGTGATTATCGGCACTTCATTAGTTTTAAGGCGGTTCCAGGCAGTCATTCATTTAGGATTGAAAATGGTTTGCCTGAGGGGACTGGTGAACTTTTTTCGCTTTTTGATCTTGAAATGGCAAGAAGCTCTGTAGCAGTAATTATCTGTGACTATTTTCCCCCTGTTAAACGGCAACTTTACCTTGCAGATCAGAAAAAATGCCTAGAGGAGCCAGATATTTATCTAACCTCAAATAAGAGCGGTATTAAATCATGCGGAAAATTTAGCGCGCCCAAAAAGGAGTTCAGTTGGAAAGCGGGAGGGATAACATATCATCATGAGGACTTGATGAAGTGTAGGCTTATGGATCGAAACGCCATGGATCCGCTGTGGGGGGCATACCACACAGTGACGGCAGATATTACTTTAGTAGACAATAATGCAGGAAGTAATCTTGATTTAGCCAGGGCTACACCTGATACAACTCAACTAGCCAAACCTCAGGCATCTGTTGAAATAAATAATATTGGTCAGCTTCTACAGGTCAAAGCAGAAACCAACAAGGATAACTTTAGCACCGCAAGCAACAATGCTGATAGTGACCACACTTATACTGCGTCAAACACAATACCGTTGGAACAAATCGACCCAACTTACGCAAAATCCAGCAAACTATATAGAGACATGTTTGTACCGAATGGCCGCAAAGGTGTAAAAATACACGAAATGGGTATTTCAAAGAAAATCCACAAGCGTGCAATCAAGAACGCTGATAGTGGGCATGCCTATGACGCGTTTATGGCTGCATTGGCATACAGGGTGGGATATTTTCGCTTAGGTAATTTTAGAAGCAGTAACACTGAGGGGATAGATACCGATAAATACCTGTACTATCTTGAAAAATCAGCGGCATTAGGGTGGGCGGAAGCGAGCATGATTTTATATCAATGTAATAAACACGAACCCCAAAGCACTGCGTCTTATAGTAGCTCCAGAGGTATTCCAGGGGTTGACCTGGAATACCTCAAAAACCTTCATGTTTGGTGCCTAAAAACATATAACCCGGAGCCTTACCCTAAAGAAACCTCTTACCCTAGGCCTAGTATCCATAGGGCAAAAGAGCACCTGAAGAGGGCCTTGCTCGATGGACGTTACTTTCGCGCTAACGAAAATTTTCGCGATGACCTAAAGTATGTCGGCCCAAGCCTTGAATACGAGTCCAGCCTGCAATATGAAATAAAAAATTGGTTTATAGAAATCGAAATAGCTGTTAACGGCCAGCATGATAGGGACGATTTTGCTTATCAACAGGCCTTATTTCCTGAAGCCAGAAAAAATTGCGATGCACATGTTGAGTACCTTTTAGAGAAGAGCCGTAAGCATTATGAACCCCGGTATTGCGGTAACGGCAGTCCTTACGGAAGGAGTTTATACGCTGAGCTTACTAGGGGACAAATGAAATGCCCAGGATTTGGCTACTATGAAGTGAGGAACTATTTAGAAACGTGTATGGATATCTCAGGGTCAACTGAGGGCTGGGATCGCTTCTATGAGTACCGCCTTGAACTTTATGACGGATATATAGAAGGAGATACGAAAATTTTTGACAAAGGCCTCATGGCCTACGCAAAACGCAACGACCACAAAAAATCATTATGGGTTGATAAGAAGAGACTGAAGGCAATTGAGGTTAACAGAAACTCTAAAGAAAGGTGGGCAGAGAAAGACCGCCAAATCATCATGGCAAAAGAAAATTACTCTGCAAGAAGGAGTGCTGAAAAGGAAGCAGAACGCCGAGAGTTGGAAGAAGATGAAAGAGTCAGCACGGAAAAATACAATAGACTCCAAGCAAGGATCCGACAGAGTAATGCGGAAACCGCTGCGGTATGGCGACAATCAGAGCAGCAAAGAGATACTTCATGGGACAACATTGAAAGAATGGAACGTCAAACGATGCAAGACATAAATGCATCTATGCGTAATGCGCAAACTGCCAATAACGCTTCAATTACTTCGACTTTAACTCGAAGTAATTCTCCCCAAACACATTATAAATTGACTCCAACAACCCGCCAAACCACTCGAAAGCCATCAGCGAACAACACTTTTAGTGATGAGAAAGAAAACTGTATAAATGCTGGTAAGAGATGGACTGGCTCATCATGTGATTACAGTGTGGGTAATAATATCCCGCATCATGGATACGCCTATACCTGCGATAGTCCTAATATCACTGAGGCTTATGAAGGACAGTGCCAGAAACAAAGACAACGTTCTCAAGCTGATCCACAACAAAACACCAGCTCAAAAGCGAACACTAGGGATGGATATCCTGGCGATTCTGTTAATAGTGAAAACACTGGTTCTGATTCAGGGTTAAAAGAAGCGTTACAAACACAGGATTCTGGAAAACAAGCCTGGGCTTATTGTTGGGAAACCAAATCAGGGAGTTTTATCTGTGATGGTCCGCTGCAACTTATACTGTCTGGGGAAAAAACTTTAAGACGAGCTCTTGAGATCACCGACTGTCCTAATGGCCAACACGTCAATGGCAATTGGTACGATTGCAGACGGCCGCTAAAATGGACTGAGTATCATAAGGAACGCGATGTCAGAGATAGAAGGCGAGGGCAATAGTTACCCGCTCTGTGTTTACCATACGTCAGTGGGAATTGATGGGGTTAGTTTCGATTGATTTGTATATGTCCCCGACAAGCATGGGCATCCCCCGAAAAATTATTCAAGGGCGTCTCTAAAAATAGGCGCTTATCAAAACTACTGATTTGTAAAAAATTGAAATGAAGCCTTATTATTTCCAACAAAAATTAAAGCAGGAGATTATTATGCCCGCCAATATAATTAAAGATTCCATTGATCTTGGATTGGTTACTAAAGACGCACAGCCCTTATTAGCATTTTATCGAGATACGCTGGGTTTAGAGCTTGAGAGCGAGTTGCCCTTGCCTGGGGGCGGTAAAATGACACGATTAATTTGCGGCACCACGGTGCTAAAAATAGTGGTGCATGGCAAAGACCCCAAAGCCACGGCACCTCCAGGTGGTATGCGCGGAGCAACGGGTCTGCGATATTTTACGATTTCAGTTGATAATTTAGTCGAAGCGACTGAAGAGTGTGAGGCGGCGGGCTATAAAATAGCAGTGGCTCCTATGGAGGCACGACCTGGCATTACCATATCCATGATCGAAGACCCGGATGGTAATTGGGTCGAGCTATTACAGCGTAGCGATTAACAACCCGCTGACACTGGCGCTAAACCGAGGGTCTCAGTGGCGCGAAATACAGCCATGCTACGCTGACTATAAGTAACTAAGCTATGCCGTTTTACGCTTAACACTTGAGCCAAATGCCTATACAAAACAAATGGGAGTTCGATAAATGCCTGCCGATACCGATGCGCTGTTTACACCGTTCACTATCAATAAGCTGGAATTACCCAACCGGATCGTGATGGCGCCAATGACCCGGAATTTTTCCCCGGACAATATTCCCGGCGATAACGTTGCGTCCTACTATCGTCGTCGAGCGGAAGGCGGGACTGGGCTGATTATTACCGAGGGCACTTACATTAATCATCCCTCGGCGGGCGCCTATGAGAACGTGCCGTTTTTTTACGGCGACCAGGCGCTGGCCGGATGGAAAAAGGTGGTTGACGAGGTTCATTGGGCTGGGGCAAAAATTGCTCCTCAGTTGTGGCATACCGGCATTATGCGCGGTGTTGGTGGGGAGGGGGCTACGCTAGAGCCCTATCCGAATGTACCCGCTTTTGGTCCCTCCGGCTTGTTGATGCCCGGTAAGGAGATCGGTCATGCCATGAGTCTTGATGAAATTAACCAGGTGGTTGGCGCTTATGTGCAGGCGGCGGTAGATGCCCAGGCGCTGGGTTTCGATTGCATTGAATTACACGGTGCCCACGGTTACCTGATCGATCAGTTTTTCTGGGAAGGCACCAATCAGCGCCACGATGCTTACGGTGGCAGCATTGCAAAGCGGGCCCAGTTTGCCGTCGATATCATTACTGGTATTCGAGCAAAAGTCGGGCCTGACTACCCCATTATTTTTCGTTTTTCCCAGTGGAAGTTAATGAACTATCAGGCTCGGCTAGTCAATAACTCAGAGGAGTTGGAGCAATTTCTCAAACCTCTAAGTGATGCCGGTGTGGATGTTTTTCACTGCAGTACTCGGCGCTTCTGGCAGCCTGAATTTGAAGGTTCTGATTTAAACCTTGCCGGCTGGACTCAGAAGATTACTGGCAAGCCATGCATCACGGTGGGCAGTATCAGCCTGGAAGAGGACTTCCTTGACGAAAATGCGCGGGGTATCTCAGAGCATTCCGAACCGGCTTCGATCGGCAATTTGGCGACTCTACTAAAACGTGGTGATTTCGATCTGGTGGCTGTGGGCCGCTCATTAATATCCAACCCGGATTGGCCGAAGCTGGTCAGGGCAGGGCGGGAGAGTGAATTGCTAGCTTATGATCAAAGTGATCTGACCAGGCTTGATTAGTGTTTGAGGTGCCAGGGAGGAGCTGGGTGGTTGTCTGTACGTTCAATGTGGCTATATAAAGGCTATAAAAAATATATAAAAACGAATAGAGATAGTTATTATTCGACTAATAAATAAAGTATAAAACCCGCTGCAAGCATAGAGTAATTTGCAGCGGGTTTTTGCGTTTGACTGTTAAGTCGTTACTAAGTCGTTACTAAGTCGTTACTAAGTCGCCATTAAGTCGCGAGTAATCCGCTATGCCAAACAGGCTTATGGGTTCAAGCGATAGACTCTCTCAGCCGTACCAGAAAACATCGCATTCTTTTCATCTTCTGAAAAGTCATTAGTGATTTTCTTTATGGCATTAAAGAATACCTGGTAGGAGAGGGCTAACTTGTCTACTGGGAAATTACTTTCGACCATGCAACGGTCGGGCCCGAAGCATTCGATCACGTGCAGGTAATAAGCGGCCTGAGCAGCGACGACTTCATCGGAAGTCGGGGGCACATCGCGGCCCATCCAGCCCATGCCGTTGTCGGGCATGGCGAAGCCACCCAACTTGGCGATGGTGTTTTCACAGCTGGCGATGTCGGCGATATCTTTTTTCCACTCTTCAAACACTTCATCGGTCTTATTAGCGTAGATGCCAGTGCCAACCGGCGTGCCGATATGATCGAGCACCATTAAAGTATTGGGTACAGCGCGGGCAATGGCAGCGAACTCAGGGTTTTGGTAGTGATAATGCCAGGATTCGTAGCTGTGGCCTCTGCCGCCGAGGACCTTCATACCGCGTAAAAAGTCGGGATTTTTGTACATGTCCTGAGGGCCGTGAGCTTCCAGCATTAAGCCTTCGTTGGGACGGGCGCAGGCTAATGCCTGGCGAATACCCCGGAACATGCCGCCGCTGGTTTCTTCGTGGGCATCGATCAGCTCGTTGACATCTGGGTAATGCAAATCAAAGTGGGTGACCATGGCAACGATTTCGGCCTGACCGGAACCCTGCGAGCGTTCTGCATTTTCCCGCACATATTCCACTTCACCGAGCGAGCGCAGGTGTTCGGGGCCGTCTTCACGATAGCTGGCGTGGCATTCCATAAACACCGTTTTGACTACGTTGTGGCCGCAGCCGGTATCGGCATGGAGGTCTTCCAGAGAGTATTCGATTAAACCACCCTCAGGCCAGAGGTGGTGATGGGTATCGATAATGGCGCGATCAGGATCGACAATGTCTTCCTGCACGGTCGCCAGCCAGTCATTTCTGAGCACCAGGGGGTTGTTAACGTCTATGCCTTCCATCTTGTTGTCGGCCATGGTGTGGTCTCCGTATTAATTCGAGGGAGCCGTAGGGTCGCAATGTTTGTAGCGAAAGTAAACCGTTGTAGTGCGAACACTTTCGACGAATGAAATTTTGACACGATCAGCTGGCTTGTTGCAGTATCAATATACTATTAAAGCAACGATAAGAGAGAGTTGAATGGCAATACCTATGCAAGATATGCCGATACTGCTACCTGCGGCAGTGTTGGTCATGTGGTCACTGATCGTATTGTTCTGGATGGTTGCTACACGCTTTCCGGCATTTTCTAAAGCGGGGATGGATCTTGCGAAGGCTGATCCAGGGGTGCGTTATCAGGACGTTGAAGCGCAACTACCTGCAAACGTTAACTGGAAATCTCACAATTACACTCACCTTATGGAGCAACCCACTTTGTTCTATGCAACGGTTGCCATCCTTGCTCTCGCAGGCGCAGGAACGGGTATCAATGTGGCTTTGGCCTGGGCCTACGTCGTTTTGCGTATTGTGCACAGCTTCTGGCAGATACTGGTTAATACCATTCCTGTTCGAATTGGCCTTTTTGCACTTTCGACCTGTTTTCTGTTTGCGATGGCGGTTAACGCCCTTCGTGCGACCTTGGCCTGACTGGGTGGTAGCTACTGGGTGGTAGCAAAGGGTGGTAGCAAACGTTGAGTAATAAGTCATTTTACTGAATCGTAAATCACATGCTCTGTGCCATACCACATGGGCGAATTGGCCATATCGATAAAGTGCTTCTCATCTTCATACAGGGCCGCGAAGCCTGCTCTCGCCTCTTTGGTGTTAGAGTCTTTGACCATGGTTTCTTCATCTTCCCACCACAGTTCGGCAATGCCATCGAAGGGTTCGGGGGAGTTTCTAAATTCTGCCGCCTTGCTCGACAATTTGTCATAGCCGCCATGAAATTGCACATAGCGCTTAAAGCCAATGGCGGGCTGAAAACTCATCACCAGATCGGCGTGTTTGTTGAGCCAGTAGTCCTGGAATTCATCGCGGCTGATACCGGGTAAGCGACGCATGCAAAAAGCTAGTTTTATCATTCTGGATATCCTCTCTTGTCTTCTTTATATAAGGAATTGACGCCATGCTAGCATGAGCGGCTATACTTCAGGCCCAAGAATAAAAATTTTAGGAGGGCCAGCAAATGCCTATCCCCGTAAAAGTTAACTTCGCCTCAGTAAAAAATCAGGTCTCCCCGGAAGAGTGGCAAGCCCGAGTTGATCTGGCTGCTTGTTATCGTTTGGTCGCCCACTATGGCTGGGATGACTTGATTGCCAACCATATCTCGATGCGCGTTCCCGGTCCGGAAGAACACTTTTTGCTCAACCCCTTTGGTTTAATGTTTCATGAAATCACTGCCTCCAGTTTGGTCAAAGTAGACCTGGCCGGTAATTTAATGAGTGAATCGGAATACAAAATCAATAAGGCCGGATACATTATTCACAGCGCTATCCACGAACATCGATCGGACGTGACCTGTGTATTTCATACCCACTCTACTTCCGGTATGGCCGTGTCGGCCCACCGTGACGGCTTGTTGCCCCTGGCTCAGTCCTCAATGGTGGCCTTGAGTTCAATCACCTACCACGATTACGAAGGCGTGGCCTTAAACCCGGAAGAGAAAGCCCGGCTAGTGGCTGACCTGGGCAATGAGTGGGCCATGATATTGCGCAATCATGGTTTGCTCACTTGCGGTATCAGTGCTGTCGATGCCTTTTATCGCCTGTATTTTCTGGAGCGGGCCTGCGATGTTCAGGTTGCCGCACTGGCTGGCGGCGCGCCGTTGGTATTCCCTACAGAGGAAGTGCAAACCCGCACTAAAAAGCAAGGTGCTGGCGCTTTTGGCAAGGGCGCTAATCTGGCCTGGCCAGCGCTGATACGATTGATGGATGCTAAAGATCCCTCTTACCGAGATTAAGGAGTGACCTGCTAAAATCGAGTCCGAAAACTTAATATAAGCGATACTTGTTGTTACAAGTATCCACGACCGAAAATACACACGACCACAACATTAGCCAATCGCCCAATCAGGAGAAAGTAATATGGGAAGAGTACGAATTGAAGAAAATGGCGCAGTACGCACCGTCACTCTGACCCGTTCAGATAAGCGCAACGCCCTTGATAGCCAAATGCTTGATGAGTTGGAGGCAGCGTTTGATGTTACGCCGCCTGAAGCTGAGCGCTTAACTGTCATACGCGCTGAAGGCCCGGTATTTTGTTCCGGCATGGACCTGAAGGCCCGGCAGGAAACTGTTGGCGGCATTGCGCCCATCGAAAGCATGCTCTACGCCATCGAAACCTACCCCTTACCGGTGGTCGGGGTTGTGCAGGGCGATGCCATCGCCGGTGGTAACGAACTAGCTTTGCACTGCGATATTGTTGTCGCTGTGAGCACCGCACGCTTTGGTATGTCACTGGCGCAGATTGGTCTGGCACCAACCTGGTTTCTGGCCAAGAAATTAATGGAAGTGGCTGGGCCAGTTAAAACCCGTGAATTCCTGTTTCTCGGCGACCCTTTCCCCGCCACGCAAATGTTTGATATGGGCTTAATTGCTCGGGTAGCAGCGCCTGAAGATTTTGAAGCCGAAGCGCAAAAAGTCATCGACCGCCTGGCCGCCAATGCGCCTTTGTCGTTGAAAGCCATGAAAGGTTTGTTGGTTCGTCAGATGTGTTTCCGCGATGGTGTTTACCACAAAGATGTCGACAAACTGGTTGAGACAGCGAGCGCCAGCCAAGATGGTCGGGAAGGAACGGCGGCGCGTCTTGAAAAGCGTGTTCCTGTCTTCAAGGGCCTATAAAGGCCGGGTTGTGAATTCTGGAGGCAGACAATGTCGATTCGACTAGAAAAACCTTTTCAGGCTCTGACGCCTGAAAATATTGAACCCATTCAGGGGCAGCTGGGCGTTTATCAACTGGCCGATGCTAAAGGCGAAGTTTTTTACATCGGTTATGCGGGAGGACGTTCCTTATTCGGTCTTAATGGCGAGCTGAAACGGGAAATGGAAGAGCAGAGCAAGGGAACCCAATTTCGTTGTGAAGTAAATATGCAATATATCAGTCGTTATGAGGAGTTATTGATGTTGCATAAGTATGATTTTGGCGAATTGCCAGAACGCGTGCTCAGTGAGTATCCCTATAAAATCGGTGTGCTTTCGCCTGGTAATTAAGGTTCATAAGAGAGCTTTTAATAAATTAAAAAAGCGATAAAAAATATTTATCGTAATTCCTATTGTAAATAGTGTAGTTCTGAATTTGGGGGAAATATGGATTATCAATTAACCGAAGAACAACAAATGCTCGTAGATATGGTGCGGCGTTTTGTGCGTACAGAGATTTGTCCGCTGGAAGACAATCTCGATCCCGATGCTGGTGAAATAGCGCCAGAGGACAGTGAACGCTTAAAAGAAATGACGAAGAAAATGGGTCTCTATGGTCTGGGCATTCCGCCCGAATTTGGTGGCCCGGATGTTGATGTCACCACTCAGACTCTGCTGTCATTTGAGATGGCGCAACATCGCGCCGGGCTTTATAACCCTTGCTATAACGTCTTTGGTGGCGCTGGTCTGGCCCAGCTTTATGAAGCCACGGATATGCAAAAAGAGAAATATTTGTTTCCAGTGCTGCGCGGGGAAAAATCCTCCTTTTTCGGCTTGACCGAACCATCCGGTGGTTCTGATCCAGGCCGCGCTATTCAAACCCGTGCAGTTCAGGACGGTGACGACTGGATACTCAATGGCGCGAAGATATTTATCAGTGGTGCCGATCACGCAGATTTCGGCATATTGTTTGCCCGTACCTCTGAAGATAAAACCCGCAACGGCGTTACCTGTTTTCTGGTCGATACCGACATGCCCGGTTTTCATGTGCGGCGAGTCGTACACACGCTGCGCTCCACCAAGTACGCGACAGAAATTCAAATCGAAAACCTCCGGGTGCCTAAAGAAAATATACTGGGCGAACTCAACAAAGGTTTCGCCATCGCCAATGATCGACTGTCTCGCTATCGCATCCCCTATGCTGCAGGTTGCATCGGCGTCGCCATGAAGGCCCAGGAAATGGCCATTGATTACGTGAAGATACGGGAAACCTTCGGCGGCCTACTGGCCTCTCGGCAGGCGATTCAGTGGATGATAGTCGATAACGAAATTGACATCCGCACCTCCCGTCATGTTTGCTTAGAAGCTGCAGGGCGAGCTGACCGGGGCGATGACTTTCGGACCGAAGCGGCTATGGCAAAATTGCTGGGAAGTGAGGCAGGTGGCAGAGTGGTGGATCGGGTTATGCAAATTCACGGTGGCTACGGCATGACCAAAGATTTGCCTCTGGAGCGCTGGTATCGAGAAATGCGCATTCGTCGCATTGGCGAAGGCCCGAGCGAAGTGCAGCGACTGGTAATGGCACGTAATATTATCGGCGGCTCTTTCCACTAAGTTACGGTGAGTCTTTCCACTAAGTCACGGTGGGTCTTGCGATTAAGCTAAAAGAGCCCTTGAATTGACCCGTTCAATTCAAGGGCTAAATAAAAAAGGCTAAAAATATTGAAGCAATCCTGGTACACCATAGCGCTTGAGCCGGGTATCCAAAAACGCTCGTGGATAGTTGCCATTGTCGTCGGTTCGATTCTTAATATCATCAATCAGGGTGATGCGCTTTTTAATGGCAATCCTATTGTTATATGGAAACTCGCCCTGACATTTTGTGTACCTTATTGCGTTGCGACCTATGGTGCGGTATCGGCACGGAAAGCCAACCCTTGAGGAAGATGAAGTTTGTTGTTCCTGCCTGCACTATAAGCAATAGTTAAATAGAGGCCTGAACACACCTTAAAACCCCATAGTCATATTGCTGGTTTAAAGCTTCATAGACAGGCTTTAGGCGACCCTTGTCTTCGTCTTCCATGGATTCAATGATCAAAATAATTTCCTGATATTGCTCTTTATCTAAATCTAGAACATCTAGCGCGTCCAGCAGGCCTATTTCTATGGCATCGGCCAGGTGGGTGTATACGGTGCTGGTTTTCGCATCGCGCTGTTGGGCAATCTGTTCAATGGGCAGGCCTTGTTGATAGAGGATAAGGGTTTCATTCACCGTGGCGCTAAGTCGGTTATTGAGGAGTTCGGGCAGGGGGTGCAGTGCAATCTCTGCGAGAAAACGCTGGCCATAACGCTCAAGTTTTTGCGCTCCAATACCAGAAATAGCGCTCATATCGCTCTTGCTGGTCGGTCTGCGTTTGATCATCTCCTGCAAGGTAGCATCGTGAAATATCACATAGGGCGGCACGCCAAACTCTCCGGCGAGTTCGCTTCGTAAAGATCGTAGCGCCTCCCACAAAGGTTGGTCCTGGGGGCGAACCGGGCTTTTATCTTTTTTGCTGCCGACGATTTTTTCTTCTTTGGCGGGTTTTCTCAGATCGAGTCCTTGCTCGCCTTTTAGCAGGGGGCGGCATTTTTCAGTGAGCCTTAAAGCACCATAGGCTTCGCTATCGATATCTAGAAAACCCAGGGCGATAAGCTGGCGGAAAATCGTCCGCCACTCGGTAACAGAAAACTCCTTGCCGACACCGAAGGTGCTGACCTGATCGTGGTGATTATTCTGGATTCTGTCGTCGCTTTTGCCGAGTAGTACATCAATCAGGTAATTGACACCGAAGCGTTGATTGGTTCGGTAAACACAGGATAAAGCTTTCTGAGCAGCCACGGTGGCATCCCATTTTTCGGGTGGCTTGAGGCAGTTATCGCAATTGCCGCAAGCTGTTGTGCTGTCCTCTTCAAAATAGGCCAGAAGGGCATGGCGGCGGCAGCTGATGAGCTCGCACAGGCCGAGCATGGCTTCCAGCTTTTGGTGTTCTACTCGTTTGTGGGCTTCACTGGCTGTGGAATCCTGGGTGAATTGCCGAAGTGTAATCACGTCTTGCAAGCCATAGGCCATCCAGGCGCTGGCGGCTTCGCCATCGCGTCCGCCTCGACCAGTTTCCTGATAATAGGCCTCGATACTCTTCGGCAAACTCAGGTGGGCGACAAAGCGGACATCGGGTTTATCGATGCCCATGCCAAAGGCGATAGTGGCGACGATAATGACGCCTTCTTCACGGAGAAATCGTTGCTGGTTTTTCTGGCGTAGCTGGGCAGATAGCCCGGCGTGGTAGGGCAGGGCTATTCGACCTCGTTCACTCAACCACTCGGCGGTGGCTTCGACTTTTTTGCGAGACAGGCAATAGACGATACCTGCCTCCTGGGGGTGATTTTCTTCGATAAATCGCCACAGCCGTTGCCGGGGGTTATTGCCTTCTGATATAGCGTATTGAATGTTTGGGCGGTCAAAACTGTTGATAAAGACCTGAGCATCTTCCAGCTTTAGCTGGGCGATAATTTCGTCGCGGGTACGTTGATCGGCAGTGGCAGTCAGGGCGATACGTGGCACGCTCGGATAACGGTCGTGGAGAATTTTTAGCTGTTGGTATTCAACACGGAAATCATGGCCCCACTGAGAGACGCAATGGGCTTCATCGATAGCGAACAAGGATAAGCGACAGTCATCGAGAAGCATTAGCATACGTTCGCTTAACAAACGTTCTGGTGCAACATAAATCAAATCCAGTTCGTTGTTAATCAGCCGCTGTTCGACATTCGAGGCTTCGGCTGCATTCAGACTCGAATTGAGAAACGCCGCTTTGATGCCCAATTGCTGAAGGGCGTCGACCTGATCTTGCATCAGCGCAATTAACGGTGAGACGACGATAGCGACGCCCTCTAAAACCAGGGCTGGGATCTGAAAACACAAGGACTTGCCGCCGCCAGTTGGCATCAATACAAAAGCATCGCCACCATTGAGCAGAGTTTGAATGACGTCTTCTTGAGAGTGTCGAAATTCGTCGTAACCGAAAGTCGACTGGAGAATGGCAAGCCCACGATTCATTAAAGAGGTCATCCTTGAGTTGAGAAATGGTGATCTGGGTGCTGGATGCTTATCGAGTAGCTATATTCACCTGGGCGCGTTGGGTCTTTACGTTAAGTTGACGCTTGTCGAGGGTTATGGACAGGCCTCCTACCCAAGGCGATATTTGATGATGTGGCCCGTGAGTTGTGATGGTAGAAAAATCACGACCCAAGAGCAAGCATTACAGCGAAAGTGGATTGTTTAGGGAGGGTTCGATGTCGAATCGATCTCAAATCACTCGTAGTTTTGAGTTGGATTCCCCTTAGTCAGCAGGCAAAATAGCCTTTTCGGCGTGTTGCTATGCGCGTGGTACAGCCGATTCAAAGAAGAGCCTTTAGTAAAGTATTTGGGGTTTACCTGCAATCGCCCGAAGGGATAAATAATCTGTTCATAGGCTGCTTGTGTCATTGGCTTGACATTTGTTGAGTGGAAGTTTAACTTGGCTTCCATAAATAAAAAAGCTGGCCAATATAAATTTAGTTCATGGCTGGCGCTTCATTTGTTAGGTTAAGTAGTGAGGTCTATTGGCCAGGTGGGAGCCAAACATTGTCCTTCGACCCTGGAACACGGGATCATTAAGAGCACGCGATAGAGGTGAAGCAAAAAAATGGCTGGTAACCCCAGCCATTTTTTTGCTTAGACTTATTGTGAATCTTCCTGAGCGATTTATTTGTCAATGGATTGTCACTTAACAGTATAGTTTGTGATCTGCGCATTATAGAATAAGCTAGGTTTTACAAATTTGTTATTTGAAAGGTTTCAAACTACGGGATTAAGACATGTCAGTAGCTAAGCATTTGCGGCGTAAGAGCTTTACCTTATCAAGTTCATCGGCGATCTGTAGATATCTCGCATCTTTACTGGTGCTAGCATCATGTTCTGTCGTGGCAGAGTCGGTTCAAAGGGCCGCGATTATGTCGCCGCTAGCAAGTAAGGTCTTGTTGACTGATTCAACCAGACTGCCTGGCGGCCGCTATGTCGGCGTAGGCCTTTACGGTAGTGTGGTCTATTCGGATGACGCCAAAACATGGACGCAAGGTAACTCGCCTACCCAGGTGCTCTTGACCAATGTGTTTTTTATCGACGATCAGCTAGGTTGGGCTGGCGCCCATGATACTTTGATATTGCATACCACCGATGGGGGAGAAAACTGGGCAATACAGTATGAGGATCCGATCCCTGGTGGCGATATTCCAAAGCCAATTCTTGATATTTTATTTACAGACAAAAATACCGGCTACGCAGTCGGGGCCTACGGCTTGTTGTTGAAAACTGCTGACGGTGGAAAAAATTGGGAATCCGTTGATACTTTAGCTTTATACGATCGCCTCGAAGAGCTTGAGATGGAACCTGAGCCAAACTTCAATTATTTGTTAGCCTTTGATGGCAACGTACTAATTGTTGGCGAGTTGGGGACGCTCTTGTCATTCGATCCCGAGGCTTCTACAGAAGAAGAGCGTTGGCAAATAGTTGATTCACCCTATTCAGGTACATTTTTCGGTGCTAAACAACTTAGTTCAGGGGATCTCTATTTATACGGACTGCGTGGAACTATTTATAGATCAGCGGATAGTGCTCAAAGCTGGCAAAAAATTCAAACGGATGTTATCGCGAATATATATGGTTGTATTGAAATGCCTGATGGGAAACTGGTTTTCCTCGGTTCGAGCGGTACAGTGTTGACCCTGGCGCCTGGTGGCGCTCGCACAGAAAAACAGCTGTACAAGGGCTTTGATACCCAGGTCTCAGCAGAGCTCGTAAGTGGTAATGATATTTTGTTATTTGGCGGTCGGGGGGTCCAACCCTTCAAGATTAAGTAATCTTACTAGTCGGTCACGATGGAAATATGGTCTTAATAGAAATTATTAGCTTAGAGTTCCTGCTCGGTAACCATCTGGGCGTCTACAGGGTTTTAATATGAATAGGCAAGTCGCTACGAACTGGATAGAGAACAAAATATTTTCAAATCGCCGAGGTATTTTGATTGTTTTTTTAATCCTGACGGCATTTATGGGGTATCACGGCCTCAAATTACGAATGGATGCGGGCTTCGAAAAATTATTGCCATTGAAGCATGACTATATAAAAACCTTGCAACATTACAGCAGTGAATTTGGCAGTGGTAACCAGTTGATTGTGGCCCTTACCCAAAGGGAAGGCGATATTTTTAACGCCGACTTCTTTGCCGCACTGCAAAAGGCAAATGAAGAAGTCTTTTTCTTGTCCGGTGTCGCAAGAAATACGGTGACTTCCGTTTTAACACCCAATGTTCGATATATTGAATTGGTTGAAGATGGCTTTGCTGGCGGTAACGTGGTGCCCGCCGAATTCAGGGCGACGGAAGAGTGGTTCCCTATTATCCGTAACAACATTATCAAGTCAGGTCGACTGGGAAGTTTGATCGCAAACGATTTTTCCGGTGCTTTGATTAGAGCTGAGTTGGTGGATCTAGACCCCAAGACCCGTGAACCCCTGGATTATCAGAAAGTTGCCGCCGACCTTGAAATAAAAATTCGTGATGTTATTGAGACCGATGAAATTAGTGTGCGCATCATTGGTTTCGCTAAATCAACGGGTGACATTGCCGAAGGGGCTAGAGACGTTATTGGTTTTTTTGGTGTCACCTTCCTGATAGCAGCTATTTTGCTTTGGTTCTATTCACATTCTGTAGCATTAACTATTCTGCCTTTATTTAGCGCTCTGGTAGCCGTTATCTGGCAAATGGGATTATTACCCTTGCTGGGTTTTGGCCTGGATCCCATGAGTATTCTGGTGCCGTTTCTGGTGTTCGCCATCGGTGTCAGTCATGGCGTCCAGATGATCAGTGGCTGGATGGGCGAAACCATGTATGGTGGTGATACAGACTCAGAGGGTAGACCAATAGTCCCTGCGCCGGATGTTATCCACGGTGTCGACAATTTGGAAGCCGCAAAACGAACCTTCCGGCGTCTGTTAGTTCCCGGCAGTGTTGCTCTGCTTAGTGACGTCATCGGGTTTTTGACAGTATTGCTGATTAGTATCGGCATTATTCAGGAAATGGCTATCACCGCGAGCCTGGGTGTTGCAGTAATCATTCTCACCAACCTGGTGTTGTTGCCGGTTTTATTATCCTACGTGAAGCTCGGTAATCCCGATAAGTTTCGTGCCAAACACCAAAAAGCGGAAGATAAAAGAGATGTTGTATGGCGAGCTATTGCTATGCTCACTCGCACAGGGCCGTCTCTCGTGGTGTTGTCTATAGTTGCACTGTTGACGGTATGGGGTCTGTCCAAGCAGGACGATTTAAAAATTGGCGACTCCCAGGCTGGGGTGCCAGAACTAAGAGAAAACGCACGCTACAATATCGATAGTCGAGTTGTGACCGAGCGATTTTCAATCGGCGTCGATAAGCTGACGGTGATGATTGAGTCGGTCGATAATGCCTGTGTTGAATACGACGTGGTGGACGAGATGGATCGCTTTTCCTGGCATATCAGGAATTTGCCGGGGGTACAGTCTGTAGTCTCCCTGGTCGATAAGCAAAAGATTATTCTTGCGGCTAACAGCGAGGGGAGTCCGCGTTGGTTCCATTTATCCAGAAACTCAAGCTCGCTGTCATCGAGCTTGTATCACATGGGTGCTGGCGGCGATGAGTTTATGAATGCCGTGTGTTCTTCCATGCCCATTAATGTTTATACCCTGGATCATAAGGCTACGACGGTTAATAAAATTATCGAAGGTATTAACGCCTTTGAGAGCCACCTGCCCGACGAGAGATTCCATGTTCGCCTGGCTAGCGGTAACGTGGGTATTATTGCTGCAACTAATGACGCCGTTAAAGCAGCCCAGTTACCCATTATGGTTTTTGTCTATGTCGCAGTCATAGCCCTGACATTGATAACCTTCCGGTCCATCGGTGGAACCCTGTGTGTTATTTTGCCCCTGGCCTTTGTGTCCCTGCTTTCCTACGCCTTGATGTCAGTGCTTGATATAGGTCTCAAAGTTAATACATTACCTGTAGTGGCGTTGGGTGTTGGTGTTGGTGTTGATTATGCGATTTATATCTATAGTCGCATGGCCGAATTTCTCGATACCGGTGACACTTTAAATGAGGCTTTCTATAAAGCCATGCGCCTTACTGGCAAGCCGGTGATCTTTACTGGGATGACACTGGGCGCGGGTGTTGCTACCTGGATTTTTGCATCACTACAATTTCAGGCGGACATGGGCATTATGCTGACCTTTATGTTCCTCGTGAATATGTTGGGTGCCATCATTGTTATGCCCGCACTGGTTCGCTGGTTACTTTGGCGTAAAGTGAAACTTACAGATGAATGATTATCTGTCCACCCTGGGGGCTTGAAATTAACACCTGAGGTAAATAATAGCTGATAAAGCCCCGGCGGAAGAGCGATTCCAGAGTTGTATTAAACTAAAAACCATTTCGAACTCGCCGACGAGTAACGCTTAAAGGCGAGCGGAATGGTTTTTTATTGAGTGTAGTTTTTGTATAGCTTTGAGGACATTGAACGCTGGTTCTGGAACTAACTAAGCTCTGATATAAAAATGCTACGAATTGAATTACAGGGTAAATAATAATGTCGCAACGAGAAAAGATTACCGGCTGGTTTCAGAAAAAGCTGTTTGCCAACCGCATACCCATTCTGGCTGTTTTTCTGGTTACTAGCGTCTTTATGGCTTACCACGCTTCAAGTCTTCGGATGGAGGCTGGTTTTGAAAAACTGTTGCCTCTGAAGCATGAATATTTGCAGACTTTAGTAGAATATCGCGATGATTTTGGCAGTGGTAATCAACTTATTATTGCGCTGACGGTGGACGAAGGGACTATTTTCACCAAAGAGTTTTTTGGCGCTTTAAAAAAGGCTAATGAGGAGGTGTTTTTTTTGCCCGGTGTCGCCAGACATACGGTGACATCG
>JAHRWI010000330.1 GCA_019090225.1 Porticoccaceae bacterium | reverse complement strand
GACACTTCTAACAAACCAAATAAACTCACGCTTATTCCCCTTTGATCGCCAGCAACACGCCTTTTATGGAGCCCCCTAAAAACCGCAGGCTGGCCTGATAACGCATAGCGTTGTCGGCAAAAGCAGCTTGTTCAACATGACTTTCCACAGTATTACCGTCCAGAGAGGGCTGATAAGGGCTGCGATACAAGATGCCACCACCTGGTTCCGTGTTACTCCCGCCTAAATGGCGAGTATGTGTATTGCGCAATCCGCCGCCGCCCGCCGCAGACAACACTGACCTGAAATCCACATCTCGGGCTTTATAGCCTGGGGTATCAGCGTTAGCTAAATTCGACGCCAGAACCTCCGCCCGATGACCATACGTCTTAAGCGCCTGGGCATGCTGACCTATGGCGTTGTGTATCCAACCTGACATCTCAAACCCTCCTATTGACTCAAAACAACCAATCAGTGACGCAAAGAAAACCCGCCCTGGCAGTTGCTTTCCGACTCTCTCTGCTCTTGTCTGGATAAAGCAATGCTCATGCCAACCAGCCACGACCACCTATATTAGCCATAATCCCGCCTGCTACCGCCTTACGGGGCGGTCACGCGGCACCGCTTTGCCACTAAGCGGCAAGCCTGCGCAAAAAATTCAGGCGCGTTTATTGCTTGGTAATAATGAGCGGTCGAAATTAGCGAAAAATAATGTCTTGCAGCACCCAGGCGCACGTAAAAAGATATTACATGTACGTAAAAAACTATATATTTCAAAGGATTATATCTATGCGAGAGGCAGGCAAACAAGGCGGCAGGAATTTGACGCACTCTGCCATTCAAGGCCGATTTTACTCGACTGGAGCAAAAATCAAGCTCTTCGCCCGACTTGCACTGTTAAGCATCTGTGTAACACAGCTATCGGTTTGGGCAAGCCCCAGGGATATCCAGCCTGTTAACTCAATCCGTACCGCCGCCGCTGTATTTCTGGAAGCCTCAGTGCAGCACAGTCGGGACGCCACTGATCGTGTTAATTCGAACAGCACCGTTGAGGTTGGTCAACTGGACCCCAGACTAGCTCTCGATCGCTGCGGAATACCATTGACGGCATTTCTGCCTTCGGGAGCACACCTATACGGAAAAACTACCGTCGGGGTTCGCTGTGACGGTAATAAGCAGTGGACAGTGTATGTGCCTGCACACATCCGCACTGCTGAAAGATTTATCGTGACAAAAAGGTTTCTACAGAGAGGACAAACCCTCAATACGGAAGATATCGAATACACCGAGCAAGATATAAGCACTATGCCTGGCAATTACCTCACTCGTACCGAAGACGCCATAGGCATGGAATTGAAGCAGCGCCTATCTCCCGGCAGCACCCTCACTGCAAACATGCTCAAAAAACCCAATATGGTCAAGAAAGGTCAACAGGTCACCATTTACTCCAATAACAAAGGCTTACACGTGAGCAGCGCTGGGATTGCACAGGCTAATGGGGCCGAGGGAGACCGCATCAAAGTAAAAAACCCATACTCTAAGCGCATCGTCGAAGGTATAGTGCAAGCCAACGGCAGTGTCGAGACCGGCAGATGACAAGGCTCGCCAAAAACCACGCATTAGCGCATGCGGCGAGAACTTGAACTGAAAGTAAATAAATGAGTCGGCCATCTTTATTAAAGATTTTGCGACTAGAGCCGATAATAGATAACAACTGTATTCGCACGACGCAGAAGGAACACCCATGGCAATAACTATCAATCAAATCAATTCCGGTCAAAACACCACCAGTGGCGCCGAGACCAGGAAAACGGAGGACAGCCTTGAGAAGACTTCCGCCGGCTCTACAGAATCCAAAAAATCAGAGGCTCTGGACACTTTGACTGTCACACCTGAGGCTTCCAGACTTCTGCAATTAGAACAGGAGTTATCCGGTATTTCGCCAGTGGATTTAGAGCGGGTCGATAGTGTTCGTCATCAGATAGATGCAGGAACTTACTCCATCAATAGCGATTCAATTGCCCAAAAGTTGATTGCTAGCGAACAGGAAACATTCTAACTTGGATAGCTCCCACACAAATAACTTGCTTACTGATGACCCAGCAGCACTTATTTCTACAATAGCAATAGAATACGACCTTTCAACGCAGTTACTGCGCGCCATCCAGCAGGAAAGACAAGCAATCCTGGCATCAGACCTCGACGCCGTCGGTAGGCTTGGCGCTAATAAACGCGAACTAGCAGTCCAATTAGAATCCACTGGGCATAACCGCGACCGACTATTGAGGGAATCGGGTTTCGAAATCGGCGCTCACGGTATGAGTAGTCTTTTGGAGACCCACCCTTTGCCTGCGCTTGCAGACGCATGGCGGGGCTTGTCTGAACTCGTGTCACAGTGCAAGGAGGAGAACCGTCTGGTAGGCATGGTCATCAGCAAGCAGCTGTTAATAGCCAATCAAGCCATACAAGTTATCAAGACCGGCGCCTCAACATCTGAACGACTTTATGCTGCAAGTGGCGAGGTTGCGCAGAACACGCTGTCAAGCACACTCGCCAAAATCTAAAGCACCACAGTTCGCCTAGCCTGTACCGAGCGGCGTGGTCATTACGAATATTTTTGCAATGGCCCCAATCAAACCTTTCTTATGCCGATAGTTTTATACTGACTATTATTTGATATTATGATCAACGGATCAAACCCAGCTTTAGCTCAACCACCACTGCCAGATCAAACCATTACCGATCTTGCTCAGCGAACGCAAGTATTGCGGCGCTTGCTTGATAGCCGCTGCTTACTGAGCGTATCGCTTAGCAACCACAATGACTCGTTTTTAAGTACTATTTTAGCAGTCGATAAAGAACGCCTATCTCTCGATATTGACGAACTAAACCCGCATATTGAAGCCATCAAGCTACTCAATTCGCAGCATCTCGATATCACCGGACAATTAGAAGGCGTATCAGTTCGTTTCTCAGCACGTGTTAACAAGGTACAAACAAGAGACGAGACAGCTTATTATACGCTCGCGTTTCCTGCAGAAATTTACTATGCGCAGCAGCGACAACATTATCGTATTTACCTAGGCATGCTACAGCGACCCGAGATTCAACTTGAAAACGAAGGTCATCCTCCCATTATTGGGGAAGTGGTCAATATTTCATTGGGTGGCGCTATGGTTTTGCTACCTCACGATGCGAAAGCTGACACCTTCGACCAAACCCTTAATTGTCAGATCATATTTCGTAACGGCAAGAAATTCACCGCCACCATCGAAATACGCCACCAACGCGCACACCCCAAAACAGGTCAAATAGAAATCAGTATACTATTTCTCAAACTAAGTCGCGCGCAAGAAAAGGAATTACAAAAACATACCGCCTATTTGGAGAGGGAAAATGTACGCTCAAACTAGGCAACCGCCGTCACCCACGCTATTCCTCCAGCGCTATACCGTTACGGCCCGCTTGTTTAACACGGTACAGGGCACGATCAGCTCTCTCCAGGACCGATTCAGCCGTCTCGTCCCCCTTATACTGCGCCACTCCTATAGAAAGGGTAACATTCACAGATTTACCGCCACCCCGAAAACCTGTTTTACCCATCATCTCTAATAACTCATTTCCTACCCGCCCGGCATCATTAATTCCCGTATTAGGTAACAACAGCACGAACTCGTCGCCACCGTATCTTGCCACGTAGTCGGTTTCTCTGACTCTCTTCCTAATCACTGCTGCCACTGCCTTCAAAACCGTATCACCGGCATTGTGCCCATAGCTGTCATTAACCTCTTTAAATTTGTCTATATCGATAAACATGACAGACAAGGGATATTTAATCCTCTGGCAGCGCGCAATTTCATCGGCGATTTGTCGGTCAAAGCCGCCTCGATTCGCCACGCCTGTCAAAGCATCCGTGACATTGGCCACCTGTTTTTCGTGGATCTGAATTTGCAGACCCTCTATCTCAGACCCCATAGCCTGCATTTGACTAGATAGGTTATCTACTTTTTCTTGAGCTATCTTGAGCTGACTGCGCTCTTTATCAACATAGTCCGTTAATCGGCCAGCTAATACCTCTATACGCTCTGCAACAACCTCTTTAAGAGCCTCCAAACTAACACTTTCAGATACCGCAGACTCTATGCCAGACACCTCACCGCTCATTTCAGCGTGGAAATGCTCCGTGTTAGCCATGGACGAGTCAACATCAATAATGCCGACCAATCCCTCTTCAAGCATGCTTAATTTCAACCTGACTTCGCTTAAGAAGTGCTCGGTATTGCCACGCTCTAAATCAATATCAGAAGCGATATCGATGACCACTTGCACGGCAACTTCCAATACAAACTGAAGATCTGGGAAAGACTCTGCGGCATCGAATTGTGCCTTTAATTTCCGAGCTCTATCAGACTCCATATCCAAGATCTGAATACGCTCAATAATACGTTTCAATGCTGGGCCGACAACCTGCGCCGCACTAAGCAAGTCGCCGCTGGAAGCTGACTGAGGGGCGGCAGCATTGACCAAAGGGCTTTCCTGGCCCGGCTCTTGATTCGCGGTTTGAGCTTGTGCAGCACGATGCATCTGCGTTGCGATAGGTATTAGCTGACGAACGGCTGCAGCAACACTATCAAGACTGGGTACTGATCCCTGTGTGAGTTTTGAATCGGTACTGCCCCCGTCCAGTGGGAACTCTACGTCCAATACAGAAAATAATTCCTGTATTGCCGTGGCAATATCAGCAACGCCTTTATCCGCTGTAACTGCGTCCCCATCAATTAAATATTGAAAGAACACATCAGCACTGTCCTTCAATGCCGCTTCGTCCGTTATACGAGATAGCGATTTGCGCAGGCTGTTTAATATCTGATTAAAATTTTTATCATTTTCGGGAGCCAAAAAAGTTAACTCAACAGCAATCCTTCGCACTAAGCTCAGAACTTCGCCAAGTGCCTCTTTATTATTTTCGTTCTGCATAGACATTATTATTTTACTCCCCTAACTAAATTAACGCTTATTCCGAATAAATCTTCCGAGCCTGACTTCCGCGAATTTTGTTTTCTGGCCACACCCAGCCAATAAGTTGCTTTGCATCCAAAAACACTTATGTTAGCCAATATTGGCTAACGCCGTACAAACCATGCTAAAAGGCCGTGCTAAAAGAAAACGCTAACTTTACGAAATATGGTCGGTGCTTTACCATGTGAAGCTATTCAATGGCCGTCACAAAACGGTGAAATCACGGATGGCGAGCCATGACTACCCACCAAGATTCTCTCAAGCCGCCCTATCCTGATCAGCCAGACACTTCTACAGCTCGGTCAGATTCGGATCGAAAGGTAAACCTCAATCTAAGCCCACAACTTGATGCCCTGAGGCAGTCCGCCAGTCTTCCTGAAGCGCGCAATCATACCCTATCTAGCAGTATCGCGAGCACAAGCAATTCTTCCGAATCCGAGAATCTCGGCGGGTCGGGCCTCTCGCAAACAACACCGACAAAAATCACGCGCAAAACCACTCTCTTTGACCTCATCGCGCTCATGGCACTGGCATTAACGGTAACAAGCGGCATTTTCCTTTGGCAAATAACACTGAGGCTCAATACCATAGAAACTGCTCACCACCAAATCAGCTTAAGCGCACCATCTGAACTATCAACTGGTGCCGCCGACGAAATAGGTATCGAGACTAAAGCCAGAATGGAAGCACTTGAGCAAGACCTAAAAACGCTTATAAATGACCAGGACGGCCAACGTACTATGCGCAGACAGACCGAACAATTAGAGCCCCGGCTTGAGTCATTGCTCCTCCGTCTCAGTCATCTTGAAGCATCGAATACCGTTAACAAACTCAACACTGCTGGAAGCACTGATGCGCTAAGCGTTAGTGCAGGCGTAACTGCTCCGATGCCCTCTATAAAACCAGCTACCATACAGTCCGAAGGGGCGTCTCCCAAGGTAATAGAGGACGCCAATCAAACCTCCGTTAATCAAGCCAAGACAAACAGCATTGCAGCGCCAAACCCATGGTTTGTAAATCTTGGTACCTTCTCAGAACGAACTAGCGCAGAGAAATTACACGAGAGAGCTACGGCAATTGAGACTGGCGCTGAGATAATCACCATACTAGCTAATCAGCGCCCCTTATATCGTGTCAGAGTCAGCGGTTTCGCCTCACAACATACAGCCGAACTGAAAGCGCAAGAACTACAAACCATCCTCTCGCTTAGCGGTATATGGATTGCCCCACAGTAACTAACTTTAGTAGAGGGCGGTATAGCAAAAGAACTTATCTACCACTCGCTCCCAGATAAGCAGCGACCGGACACTTACAACACCTATCCTGGCTAGTCCCTTATCAATACCGACCATAGCGACACAAGACCGACACTTACGTGAATATACCCACAATAGAATAGCGTGTCGGTACAAGTACTATACAAAGCGATATTCGAAATATACGCAAAGCTTCACATTTAGTTTAATCTTATTAACAAAAAAATTAGGTTTACTATATAAGTCCATATATTTATGTAATTATTATGCTTGGTACGGTCTTCACATTTTACATTTTAAGAGGGGTTGAGTTTGGATTTAGCAACGCTGATCGGTTTTGTTGTCGCAGTAGGTATTATCATTGCGGCGATGGTTATGGGCGGCGGGCTCACCGCATTCGTTGACGTGCCATCAATGATGGTGGTGTTTGGGGGGACTATCGGTGCCGTCATGATGAATTTCACCCTCGGCCAATTTCTTGGCGCAATCAAGGTAGCCCTCAAAGCCTTGATATTCAAAATCGACACGCCTGCTGAGTTAATCACGCAAGTCGTCGAGATGGCCAAAGAAACGCGTACTGGTGGCCTACTCGTATTGGAAGGTAAGGAAACTAGTAACGATTTCCTCTCTAAAGGCATTCAGATGTTAGTAGATGGCCACGAGGGCACAGTTATTTCGCAAAATCTTCGGGCAGATATGAATCAAGCCGCTGCGCGGCATGCAGACGGTGCTGACATATTCACAAAAATGGGCGAAGTCGCCCCGGCAATGGGTATGATAGGCACGTTGGTCGGCTTAATTCTTATGCTTGGCAACTTAAGTGATCCAGATAGTATTGGCCCATCAATGGCTATCGCTCTATTAACCACCCTATACGGCGCGCTACTCGCCAACGTATTTGCTATTCCCCTTGCAGGAAAGTTGATGCTGCGTAGAAATGAAGAGGTAATGATTAAATCCATCATCATCGATGCTGTAGCCGGTATTCAGGAAGGCAAAAACCCTCGTATATTGGAGGAATTACTTCAAACATATTTGCCAGGATCTAAACGAGACACAGATGAGGATGGAGGTGAAGAAACGCCTGATGAATAGTGAAAATAATCAGCTAATAAGCAGATATAGGTTTTCGGCTTCGCAATCGCTGGACAGGGCCTTAACCTCGAAAAAAGGTGATCTAAAACCAGCATGAGCGATGAAAAAAGCGGCGGGGGCACCCCCGCATGGGTAATGACTTTTGCGGACCTTATGTCTTTGTTGCTATGTTTTTTTGTGCTGTTATTGTCCTTTGCTGAAATGGATATCATCAAGTACAAGCAGGTAGCAGGCTCTATGAAAATGGCGTTTGGCGTGCAGAAGGATGTTGAATCATCTAAATCCGATCAGTCCGAGGAATTTCTCGAGGGGCGATCTACAGAATCACCGATGTTTGAAGAAACCGGCAAACCCGATGTAACAATCCCTGATATGAAGGATATTCCTGTCAGCCCCGATATGGAGGATATTCTTACTGCGATGAAGGCCGCAGAAGAAGCTATTCGAGCAGAAGAACTACAGGCTGAACTAGACAAACTAAGCATCGCTTTGATGGAAGATATCGAAAAAGGAATGGTCAAAGTCGAAAAAAATGGCAACGACATTATCATTAACATCAGCGAGAAAGCATCCTTTGGTTCAGGGACATCCACCATCCGCACCAGTTTTATACCCGCATTAGCTAAGCTTCAAGCCGCATTGGCTGACGTTGAAGGGAGTATTATCGTAGCCGGTCACACCGATGATCGCCCAATTCGTACAGCAAAATTCAGATCTAATTGGGATTTATCGGCATCGCGAGCGGTTTCAGTCGTCCACGAGCTGATAAAAGACGGGATATTACCCGCCGACAGACTGCTTGTAGAAGGGCATGGTGACGCTCATCCTATTGTGCCTAATGACTCCCCTGAAAACCGCGCAAAAAATCGTCGCGTTGAACTAACCATTGTGCGGCCAACGGAAAGCCAGGAGCTTAACTCGGCAGCCGATGAGATAGAACCGGAGCCCGAAGCGCCATAGATCTATGTTTATCGTTAGACTTCCCATTAAAAACAAATCATTACAATTAAATTGCGGAATGAGTCAGAAATAGCATGGAAGAAAAAAGAAAGTTTTTTCGTATAAGCGATAGTATTTTTTTGAGCTATCAACTCATCGATAAAAAGGACTTTGATGACGGTGTTTTGCGATTACGATCCAGCATTGATCAACAACAAAAACTGTCTGATTCACTCCAGAATGTTAGCGAACTCTTAAGTGAGCTACTAGGTAATTTAGAAAAAACCCAACCTGAAGTAGTTCGGGCGATAAAACTCCTTGACCATAAAACCACCACCATCAGTAAAGCCGTCGGAGCGCAAATAAACGATGACGGAAGGAACACTACGACTCGATCTACATACGAGCTAAATCTCAGTGGGGGCGGCTTATCTTTTAAAAGCGCCGAAAGAATTAATATTGGGGACTTGCTCGAATTGAACCTGATTTTATTTCCTGAAATTCAACCTATCCGGAGCTTTGGTGAAGTTGTACATTGCCACAAAGATAAATCTCAACCCGCTCTTAATCAATATAATATAGGTATCGAGTTCACTTATATAACGGAGCATGATCGCGGGCTTATTGTATCCCACGTGTTAAACACTCAGTCCAGTCAATTACGCATGTCAAAGACTCCTACTCCGTTGGAATAAACCCCAACAAACTATGCATAAATGAATTTTTATGCACTATATGATGCGGGTTGTAATACACCTCCCTCGGAATCTTCTATCAGCCTTTCCAATGAGTCCCAATAGGCTATATCGCTGGCGATGATCAAGTGCTTGCTCGG
>JAHRWI010000329.1 GCA_019090225.1 Porticoccaceae bacterium | reverse complement strand
GCCTGAGCTTCGTTGCGTTGATTAGGTTCGATCCAGACCGCATTAAGACCAAAGGTTGGGTCGCTAGTTTCTACACCGTTTAAAGTACCAAACACCTGCCCCGGGTTAATGGCTAATTCTTTACCAGGAAAAACTTCGGCTTCGCCGATGGAGACATCCAGCAAAGTGATTCGGTAGCTGTTTGGTGATAAGTCGAGGTTGTCACGAATATGGACTGGTTGCATAAGAAAACCCAGGTCTTGCGATAGCTTTTTACGAACCCCCCTGACACGCCCGAGTAATTCGCCGCCCTGATCTTTATCAACCAGTGAAATAAGTCGATAGCCAACTTCCAGGCCAGTGACATCGACGGGCAGCATATCGTCCCAGCTTAATTCGCGGTTTTCCTGGGGTGGAGGCGGAGCTTGCTCGATAATTTCGGTCGTTTCACCGGTTTTTTCCTGGGAGAGGATGTAGGAGGACCCGATAAGCAGAGCCGCCAGGCTAAGAAATACTAGATTGGGCATGCCAGGAACCAGACCAAGGGAGCCGATGATGCAGCCAGTTATGGTCATTGCCCGGGGGTTGTTAAACAACTGGGAGGTAATTTGCTTGCCCATGTCCTGAGCATCGGAAACACGGGTGACGATAATCGCTGCGGCCGTTGAGAGTAATAACGAAGGTATCTGGGCAACCAGGCCATCTCCGATAGTCAGCAATACATAGTTGTGAGCCGATTGAGCCATTGTTAGATCATGCTGTAATGCGCCGACAGCCATACCGCCGACGATATTGATGACCAGAATTAAAATACCAGCGACTGCGTCTCCGCGGACAAATTTACTGGCACCATCCATCGAACCATAAAAATCCGCCTCGCTGGAAATATCCTGACGCCGTTGATGGGCTTCTTCCTGGCTGATCTGACCCGCATTAAGGTCAGCGTCGATGGCCATTTGCTTGCCGGGCATGGAATCCAGGGTAAAACGGGCAGACACTTCCGATATTCTGCCCCCGCCCTTGGTGATCACGACAAAGTTGATGATCACCAGAATGGCAAAAACAACCAGTCCGACGGCGTAGTTACCGCCCACCACAAAGTCGCCAAAGGCTTGAATAACTTTACCGGCGGCGTCAGTTCCTTCGTGGCCCTTAAGCAGAACTACCCGAGTCGAGGCGATGTTCAGTGCCAGTCTTAACAAGGTCGCGATCAATAACACGGTGGGAAAAACCGCAAATTCAAGAGGTCGGCGTGCGTAGACCACCGCCAGCATGACAATCAGTGACAATGAAATGTTAAAGGTGAAAAACACGTCAAGAATGATGGGGGGCAGAGGCAGGATCACCATCGACAGGATAATGATGACCAGCAGAGGTGCACCGATACCTGAGAGCATGCCAAAAAGGTTGCCAACGCCGGGCATAACAGTGGCGTTGTTAGTGGGGGGGGTGCTTACAGTTGCCATCAATTAAGGCCTCTAGCTAGATCATCGGGAACCGGTAAGTTGACGGGTGGTTTTGGTTTGGGGTCAGTGACTTTGAGGCTGTGTTCCAGTTGATATACATAGGCCAGCACCTGGGCTACCGCAAGGTAAAGTTGTGCGGGGATTTCCTGGTCAATCTCGGTGCTGGCATAAATGGCGCGGGCCAGAGGTGGGGCGGAAAATGTAGTAATGTTGTGTTCGCTGGCAATATCTCGGATTCGGGCGGCTACCAGGTCTCGTCCCTTGGCGATGACGACGGGCGCGCGGGGACTCTTTTCGTCATATTTTAGTGCCACGGCGTAATGAGTAGGGTTAGTGATCACCACCGTAGCCTCTGGTAGTTGTTCAAACATTCGCTGTTGAGATCGTTCTCTTTGTAGACTGCGGATTCGATCTTTAACTTCTGGGCGACCTTCGGTCTCCTTCATTTCGTCTTTTACTTCCTGGAGCGTCATCCGCATTTGCTTGGAGTGATCCCATAATTGAAAGGGGATATCAAGGGCTGCTATGAGCACGAGTGCCAGACAAAACCCCAGGAAAGCACGACCAACCAGGTAGCCTAAGTGGGCCAATGAAGAGTCGATATTCTGGCTGCCTAAGGAAAGGAATTGATCAAACAACGCTGAAATCACCGCCACCGTAACCGTTGCGACCAGCAGAAATTTGGCAACAGCCTTGATTAATTCCATCAAGGACTTTGCCGAGAAGATGCGTTTCATGCCTTTGAGTGGGTCGACTTTTTCGATTTTAAAGGCCATAGCAGAGGTGCTGAATGCCCACCCACCCATGACCAGTGGGCCTACAAAAGCACCGATGGTAAGCAGTGAAAATAGAGGTACCAATAACCACAATGCCTGTTTCAGAGCGCTACCCAGGTTAACGCTTAATACGATAGGGCTTTCCATTTCGAGGGGAGTGACGATAAGCCCCGTGGTGAGGATGTCGGTGAGTCCCACCACCAGATGACCGCCCAGGAAGATCAGGCCAGTGGCACCGAATAGCAGCGACAATAGGGTGTTGAGCTCCTTGGAACGGGGAACCTGGCCTTTCTTTCGGGATTCCTCCAGGCGCTTGTTGGTGGGCTGTTCGGAGCGCTCCTGACCCGTCTCGCTTTCAGCCATTTATAAGCTCAGAATCGCTTTAACTAAGATAAAGGCTTCATCAAAGATATTACTGACCTGAGGTGCGTAGCTAGAGAGGGTCAAAAATATCAGTAGGAAGCCAGCCATCAGTGAAATCGGGAAGCCGACGACAAAAATGTTGAGTTGGGGGGCGGCCCGAGTCATGACGCCAAAAGCCAGGTTAATGAGTAGCAATGCAGCTAATGCGGGCAGGGCGATAAGTAATGCATTAGCGAACATGTTTGACCCCCAGAGAACTATTTGCCAGGGTAATTCGATTGGCCAGGCCGCGCCCACAGGCATGAGCCGAAAGCTCTCGTGAACAGCATTAATCAGTAGCAGGTGACCATTGAGGCTGAGAAATATCAGGGTGGCCAGTATCATGTAAAGTTGGCTGACCATAGGTACCTGAACGCCATTTTGTGGATCTATGGCTGAGGCAAAACCAAGACCCATGGTCATCGCGATGTTTTGACCGGCTATTACGACGGTGGCAAATGCCAATTGGAAAACCATGCCCATAGCTATACCGAGTGCTACTTGCTGAATGGTGACGATCAGGCCGACTGCGCTGAATGGCTCGACGGGTGGCATAGCCGGAAGGCCAGGCAAGAGTAACCAGGCGATCATAAAAGCGAGAGCAATCCGAACCCTGCGAGTAATAGAAGGTGCCCCGAAAATAGGAGAAACTAATAAAAAGCTGCCGATTCGAATGAAAGGCCACATCAAAGTGCTCACCCATCGCATTAGCTCGGTACCGGTGATTTCCAATCAATCGCTCCGCTAGCCTACCAACGCAGGAATGTTGCTGTAGAGACGTTGGGTGAATTCGATAATAACGGTCAACATCCATGGTCCCGCGGTCACCAGAGCGATGGCGATGACCAGCAATTTAGGGATGAAGCTCAAGGTCATTTCCTGAATTTGGGTAGCAGCCTGAAAAACGCCAATCAGTAACCCCACGGCCAGCGCTGATAGCAGCAGTGGTGCAGCCAATAGCACAATGACATACATCGTTTCTCGGCCTATATCCATGACTGATTCAGGTGTCACGATGTAACTCCCCGGTGTGGATAATTAAAGTGGTACTTAAAGGGATAACCAGGTTCATATATAAAATCCTGCCACCAGCGTGCTGACTACCAATGACCAGCCATCAATCAGGACAAACAGCATGATCTTGAAGGGCAGTGAAATCAGAATCGGTGATAGCATCATCATGCCCATGGACATAAGGACACTGGCAACGACTAAATCGATAATTAAAAAAGGGATAAAAATAAGGAAGCCGATCTGAAAAGCGGTTTTCAATTCGCTGACGACAAAAGCGGGCAACAGCACTTTCAATGGGACTGTTTCCACAGTGTCAATGGTGGTGTCAGCAGACATCTCAATAAACAGCGTTAAATCTGAATCGCGCACCTGATTGAGCATGAATTCGCGAAACGGCTGTAGTGACTTGTCGGCCGCTTCCCTGAAACCGAGCTGTTCGTTGATATAAGGCTCCAGGCCTTCGCTATAGGCCCTCTCAAACACTGGCGTCATGATGAACATGCTTGTAAACAAGGCAAGGCCCAACAATATCTGATTGGAGGGTGTTTGCGCGGTACCAAGGGCCTGACGAAGTATGGCAAAGACAACTATTACCCGAGTAAAGGAGGTCATTGTAATTAGCGCTGCGGGTAACACGCTAAGCGCGGTCATCATGAGCAGGATTTGAATGGTCAAACTGTATGATTCGGTACCATTGTCATTGGGTGTGACGGTGATCAGGGGAATACCCTGCTGGGCAACTACTGGCAGGGCGGTGAGCAGCAGTGGTAATAAAACTAGCAGACGAGGCGATATCATTTACTTTCACTTACTGAGGTTTCGGGCATGAAAGCAGAGAAGTGTGCTGACTTTAAATCGCCGGTACGGTGAGAAGCTGAATAGTTCACACCATTGTCACTAAGGACATGTAGCTTCGCGATACTACCCGGTGCGACGCCGAGTAATAATTCCAGGTTACCGCTGCGGACGACGACGAGTCGTTCCCGTTGCCCAACGGATAAAGTGGCCACAATTTCCAGTGCGCTCTGGCCTTTATTCGGTAAGCGATTTAATTTTTTCAAGATCCAGGCCAATGCGAGAATGCTGAGCAGGACTACTGCCAGCCCGCCGGCTAACTGGATAAGATAGTCTTGGCCTAGCGGCCCGGGAGTGGCAGGCTTGCCTATGGCGTCTGAACACACGGACTGGCTCAGGCCAGTCATTAGTACGAGAACCAGGGTTGTTGTTGCGGATTGTCTCCTCATCGCAGTTTCTTGACCCGCTCGGATGGGCTGATAACATCGGTGAGACGGATGCCGAATTGATCATCAATCATGACTATTTCGCCATGGGCGATGAGTGTGTTGTTGACCAGGACATTCATGGGTTCACCGACATGGCGGTCGAGTTCAACTACGGAACCCTGGTTGTACTGCAGTAATTGTCGAACGGGTATCTGTGATCGACCGATTTCCACCGAGATGGTGACCGGTACATCTAGAATAACGTCAAGGTTTATGTCTACCTCGTTGGCTTTTGGGGTGGTTTCCCCACCCGTCCCTGATGCCAGGTTCTGCAATTCGGCCGCTTGATAGTCCGGTTGGGCGGAGGTTTTGTCAGCATCTGCCGCTGCACCTCCCGCATCAAGGGACGGGTCTTGCGGTATTGTGTCAGGCGTGGTGGCTGTTGTTTCGTTTGTGTTCATGGCCTTCTCTTTGTGGTGATTTGAGGTTTATCGCCGAGTAACTTTGCCTGTCACCTTGATGGCGTTTTTGCCCTTATGGGCACCAAAAGTACCTTCCAGAACTGGGATGCCTTCAGCGTATAAGGTATGTTTTTCTGGTACGTTCAGGGGGATGACATCACCTTGGGTGAGGTTGAGCAATTCTTTTACGGTCAGGTCTGCTTTGCCTAAGATACTGGTAACCTCCATAGTCGCTAATTTTATTTCTTCCATAATGATCGGCGTCCAGGCTCCACTTAATTCTGAGTTGTCGACCTCGTAGGTAGACATAAACCGATCATTGAGTGGTTCGATCATGGTATGGGGGATGGCGAGCTGGAATTTGCCGCTGCCATTATCGAAGTGGACCTCGAAAGTGTTAAGCATCAGCGGTTCAGAAGGATTGAGTAAATGCGCAAAGTCCGGGTTGGTTTCTGTTTGCACTAACACTGGCTCTAAAGGTAGCAATGCTTGCCACGCGGTTTTTAAATCGGTAAAGGCATTTTCGACCAGCATGCTGCCCATGCGGATTTCGGATGGGGTGAAGTCACGTTTGTTATTGCTGGGCTCGTAGTTTGTGCCGCCACCGAAAAAACGATCTACGACCATGCCAATAAGATCGGAATCAACCACAGCCAAAGCAAGCCCGGTCATAGGTTTGAGTTCGATAAAGTTGATATAGGTGGGTAGCTCCATGCTATTGAGATAATCAATAAAGCTAACAACCTGAGTGCCTGCAAATTCGACTTTGATCGCACAACGCATGGCATTGGAAATGCTTTCGCAAAAGTTTAATGAAAATCGTTCATGAGCGACATTGAGAACTGGAATGCCGGTACTTAGCAGTTTGTTGTGGTTGGAAAAATCAACCCGCTTAACGTCCAGGTATTTTGTGTCAGTGTTATTTTCTATAGGCGCAAAGTCATCCTCGACGCTGGATAAAAGCGCGTCGATTTCTTGCTGAGTTAATATTTCATTAGTTTCCATGGTTTATTGCATGACGTAGCCGGTGAAATACACGGTATCTACAGAGTGTCCAGATTCGCTAATGGCAACAATTTTCCGAATCGCTAGAAGCATCTCCAGACGCAGTTTTTCTTTATGGGCGGGGCCACTGAGTTCAGCATAGGTTTTGTTACTCAATAGTGTCAAAATCCGGTCTCGTATCGCTGGCATTTGATGGATGACCTCGTCGATTACACTCTGATCCCTGGCCATAACCGAGATATTGACCTGCAGATATCGCAGGGTGTCTTTGTAGACAAAATTGACTATGAAAGAGGGGTCTAGGTTCAGATAGATGGTGGGTTGCTTAAGGGCTTTTTTAGCGCCTTTTACACTATCACTTGCGTCCTGTGTCGAGGTTCCATACAGCAAGTACAGGCCTCCACCACCTACAATAGTGAGCGCAATAAGGATTGCTAGGATTCGTTTAGAATTGCCTTTTTTTGCCAGATTGCTGCGTGTGTTTTTGCCATCGGTAGCCATGTAGTTCCCGTTGTGACGCTAATAGCGGCTATTACATACTCGTGAGCTTCTAGTAAGCAATCGTTGTGCCACTAATTTTATTTTTGTAAATCAGGTGGTTATATGAATTCAGTCAAATTATTGACGAATTACTTGTGTCGGTCTTGCCAATTTTATGGCACTAGTTTTTCCGATGAGGTAGCTATATTTCACTGAAGCCTATTCCTAGTGCCTACAAGGAGAATGCTCGTTCATGAGCAGAAGTAAGAGCATGGCGATTCGCGGTCAGCGTTTAGAGTAATGTGGCGTTAAATCAGAGATGGCTTTATTGGGTATTAGGAGTGGAATACCTTATTCGAGAGGTAGAGTAAATATGAAATGACTGGGGGTTTTATGAGGTACGTAGTTGAGCTTATTTATTGAGAAGTCAGTGTTTGCACGATTGAAAGATGAGCTCGTTATTTTTTGCCGACATTGGCTACAGCCTGTCTTATTGTTGATTAGGTTCTTTAGGCGGGTGTAGGCCAATGTTGACCACATTTACCGTTTATCGCCTGTTTTGTATTTTTGTCATTTGCAACTGCAAGTGGGTCACCATACTTGGCCTTTCATCCGTTGGGGCTTTAATTTTATTAGCCATACGGATATAAGTTCTGGCCTTGCTATAAGAACTCGGCCCAAAATCTGGATTAAGTATAAAGCTGGATTAAGTATGTTGAACCAAGGGCTGAATGATGAAATTATTCCTGAGAGATATAGATGGAGCGTCGCACACATATTCGCAAATCTATCGATTCTAATTTAACGGTTTATTTGTATTTTTCCGGTCGTCGTATAGGGCAATGCTCTGCGCACAATCTCAGCATGGGCGGCGTATTTTTGAAAACAGAGTTGTTTCATTTAGCTGAAGATGCACCTTTGGATTTGCTTTTCACGATTGATAAATCCTCCTCTAATATCGTGCGTTTGTATCGTACCCCGGCGGTGGTGGCACATAGTGCTGATGAGGGCTTTGGTATACGGTTCTGTAATCAAAATAAACTCTCACCTTCTCAATATCTTAAGATTAGTTCAAGAAATAAGTCACAAGATTGGTGATCGAGTCTATTCCAATAGACAAATGATGCTGAACTCCGGGTTTTGATAGCAGCCATCCGTGTGTCCGCTATGCAAGCTGATTACTCTGTTCAGTGATGGCTCTAAAGAGCGTGAATTGAGACTGTTCAGTTTTCTGTGTCACGGTTGTCAAAGTTCTAAATACTCATCAAGCCGTCCGTCGAAGTGGATGGCGAGTTGAGACAAGCACAGGCTCCAATTTTGCACCGCCGAACCCAAGCGCTTTGAGCGCCTTCAAGATACCGGCGTACAGCAGTTTGAGCAAACTGTTTTCGTTTGGGAAGCCGCTTTTGGTTTTGATCAGTGAAGCGCCCCCGATTGATCGGAGGCTAATTTTCTTAAGAGGATTAGCTAATGAACAGACGACCCGTATATTCAAAAGACGTACGCGAACGTGCAGTTCGGTTGGTTTTAATCAGCGAGCATGACCATTCATCCCGTTGGGCGGCCACCCAATCAGTAGCGTCCAAAATAGGCTGCAGCCCAGAGACTTTACGCGCGTGGGTGAACAAGCTCGAAGTGGACTCAGGTGCTAAACCTGGGATAACCACCGACCATGCCAAACGCATAAAAGAACTGGAGCGCGACTTGTCAAGGGCTTAACTGAGATTATAGATGCTTATTCAAATGTGATAATGAGAACGGCAGTATAGATCCGCAAAATCCGTTCTCTTGAGCATATATTTTTATACTGTAAACATCAAAGAGTTACGAGTCATCAGGGTGATAGTCGGAACATGTCCGGTGATGTTGGCAGGTTGACGTACTCTTAGCTATTATCAATACTGTATGTAACAACAGTATGAGGTTGGCGTCATGGATGATATTCGCCTGCCAGTAAACACAAGCTCGCCCCGTTTTCTTGATCAGGTGCGTATTCATATACACAAAAACGGCCTTGCTTATCGAACCGAGCAAACCTATATCCACTGGATAAAACGCTTTATTTTCTTTCACAAAAAGCGCCACCTTAAAACAAATGGGAAATTTCGAGATTGAAGCCTTTCTTGCGGATTTGGCTATCAAGCGATCATGCTCAGCCAATACCCAGCGGACGGCTTTGAACGCACTGGTATACCTGTGCAAACGGTTTATGGGGGGCGACGTCGATAATCTTCAATACGCCCCGGCACGAGTCTATCGCCGTCTTCCCGTGGTTTACAGTCGTGATGAAATTGTCGATATCCTGTCCCATCT
>JAHRWI010000328.1 GCA_019090225.1 Porticoccaceae bacterium | reverse complement strand
ACGATTGGCAGACTATCTTCGCAGTCAAGGAAGCGGTCAACAAGGCGCTGGAAGATGCCCGCCGCAATAATCTGGTTAAGGGTGCCCTGGATGCCGATATCACTTTGTATGCATCATCAGATATTGCCGAGGTCTTAGGCAAAATGGGCGACGAATTACGCTTTGTGACTATCACCTCGTCTGCGGATGTGGTGAGTCAGGAGCCTGGTTCTGATGGTTCAGGCATAGAGACTAGCCTGCCTGGGTTGAGGCTGGATATTCGTATATCGGAAGCCGATAAATGCGTGCGTTGCTGGCATCATCAAGAAGATGTCGGTACTAGTGCCGAGCATCCCGAACTGTGTGGCCGCTGTATCGACAATGTCGCAGGTGAAGGTGAGTTGCGTCGTTTTGCCTGATAAGGGAGAGAGCGCAAATAACACCTCAGCTTCCCGAGTCTTAACTTTCCGGGCTATGGCCTGGTACGGCCTGGCGCTTGTGCTGGTGGTGCTGGATCAATACACCAAAGCGATGGCGACCGAAGCCATGACCTACGGTGAGCAGATTGTCGTGACGCCATTTTTTAACTGGACGCTGTTGCATAATACCGGCGCGGCCTTCAGCTTTTTAAGCGATGCAGGCGGGTGGCAGAACGGTTTTTTCTGCACCGTAGCTGCAGCGGTCAGTGCTTATCTTGTTTATTGGCTATACCAAACACCGAAGTCGCAGCCCTGGCAAGGTCTGGCATTATCGTTGGTTCTGGGTGGTGCTATCGGTAATCTATATGATCGCTTGATGCTCGGATACGTAGTCGATTTTATTCAGGTCCACTATCAACACTATTACTGGCCGGCTTTTAATATTGCTGATTCCACCATTTGTGTCGGCGCGTTTATTTTGATTTTCAGCTCCTTTTTTTCTAAAGAGCTTCATAAAGAACTTGCTAAAGACTCCCTTAAAGATGAATGAATTATCGACATCAACTACTAACGGTAAGATTACAAGAAATAGCCAGGTGACCCTGCACTTCTCTGTGGCTCTTGAAGACGGCTCAATCATTGATTCCAACTTCGATGGTACGCCAGCAAGGTTTACCATGGGTGATGGCAGTCTGCTGTCTGGCTTCGAAGACGTATTGATTGATATGAGCGTTGGTCAGGAAAATAGTTTTCTGATCACACCAGAACATAGTTTTGGACAGCATAATCCTAGTAACTTGCAGACGATAAAACGCAAACAGTTTGCTCCAGACATGGCGCTTAGTGTTGGCCTGGTGGTATCTTTCGCCGACGCTGCAAAGGGCGAATTACCAGGTGTTATTTCGTCATTAAATGATGACGAAGTTATTGTTGATTTTAATCATCCTCTGGCGGGCAAAGCGATTCTTTTTAAGGTGCAAATAATTAAGGTGCAAGGAATTGAAGTTCAGCCGTCTGCTTCAGACGGTCAGGAACTAGAAGCCTAATGGAAGTACACCTGGCGAATCCCCGTGGGTTTTGCGCCGGTGTTGATCGTGCCATCGATATCGTCAATCGGGCGCTGGATTTATTCGGCGCACCTATATATGTACGCCACGAAGTTGTCCATAACAAATTTGTCGTTGACAGTTTGCGCGAGCGTGGCGCGGTATTTGTCGAAGAGCTATCCGAAGTGCCCAATGACGTGGTGGTTATTTTTAGTGCCCATGGTGTTCCCCAGTCGGTACGTGCAGAGGCCGAAGAACGCGGCTTAAAAGTCTTTGATGCCACTTGCCCGCTGGTGACCAAAGTCCATATGGAAGTGGAGAAGCTTGCCGGTGCCGGTGCCGACTGTGTCCTGATCGGGCATAATGGGCATCCCGAAGTTGAGGGCACGATGGGCCAGTATGATAGTGCCCAGGGTGGCCAAATCTACCTGGTTGAGGATGTTAGAGATGTTAATTCTTTACAGGTTCATAATTCTCATGAGCTTGGCTATGTGACCCAGACGACCCTGTCTACCGATGATACCGCTGAAATCATTCAGACTCTCAGAAAGCGCTTTCCCGATATTCAAGGCCCACGCAAGGACGATATTTGCTATGCCACGCAAAATCGGCAGGATGCAGTCAAACAACTGGCCCTCGAATGCGACGTAGTATTGGTCGTGGGTTCTCCTAACAGCTCTAACTCAAATCGACTGCGAGAGCTGGCCGAACGCTGTGGTGCCAGCGCCTATCTCATCGATACCCATGAGGATATTGAATTGGCCTGGTTCAAGGAGGGCATAAGTATTGGCATTACTGCAGGTGCCTCAGCGCCAGAAGTGCTGGTGTCCGAACTGGTGCAGTATCTGGTCAGGCAGGGCGCGGTGTTAGTCGGCGAAATAGATGGCGTAGTGGAAAATATTAGTTTTTCGCTGCCTGGTGAATTGCGAGCGTGAGGTTACTACGAGTGCTTTTGAAAATGCGCGGATTGTGTGGCGTAGTTCGTTATATCGTTTTGGTGACGCAACTTGATGGAGTCTGACGCCCACAGAAGGCGCGCCGCTTTTCGGTATCGCCTTGCTATCTCTGGTAACAGTTGCTTACTGCCATTTTATCGTTAAATCTTTATGAGACTGCGCGCAGTCGCGTAGATAAAGATTAATTAGGCTCTGGTAAGGTACACCCTTGTCTTCTGCCAAGCCTTTAAAATAAGCGATAGTATCTTCATCAAGTCTGATGGTTCCAAGCAATATAAACTGATCCTTATCCTCGGAATGGTCTGGGTCCGCGATCAGACGAGCCAACTCATCTGTAAACACCGCTTTGGCCTCATCAAACGATATTCCGTGCTTCCTGACATTTGAGGCTTCTTTGCTGGAATCCCATTCAAAATGCAGATGAGTCATTTGGTTATTGTAACTACAGTCAATGGGCTGGAGTGGGGCAGGTTGCTGTGCGTGCTGGTGAAAATATGCAGGTTGGGTGGGGCACAGTTCACTATATTGTCATGGCAGAGTGAATCGACGGGGGATAAAGCAAAGATACAGGTGATTGCACGACCTCGTTTCCGTGTAGATAGAATGCGGCTGGCAAGGCTTAGATTCTAGACCTGACCCTCCTGCCCCCATTCTCCTCCCGGAGCCGCTTGAGTTCTATCTTAAGGGCAGCAGTATCATCACCTTTTGGCAGCTTGGTATGACACGACCTTTGCCAGGAAAAGCTTGTTCTCCCAATGCATTGACCTGCTCTTTCCACTTGTAAAGCTGATTACGCCGAATGCCCAGTTCTCGCGCTAATTGCGCCGCTTCTTTATCGCCACGGTGCTAATAAACGCGCCGCTTCTCGCTTGAATTCCGCACTAAATTCCTGGCCTGCTTTTCTGGTCATTGTTACTCTCCTTCGGGACCATTGTCCCCGTTAGAGAGTGTGCGTCAAGTCGGGGTAGGTTCGACCTGACCCGGTTTTTCAAGGTTTTTATTGTGTTATCCGCTAATCTTTCTATGTTCAGCTTCCACTGAGCTCGATGAACGCTTAGCCCATATATGGCTAGAAATCCAATATGTTAACGGCCTTTCAATGATCAAATACAAGACGTGACCTGTGACAATTGATGCTGTAAACGCCACTAGGAACAGCACTTCTGCCGGTAACCACTGGGCAAGAGAGAGTTTAACCCATAGCTTTCCAGTTAGCGGAAGCAATAAGGTATGCGAAAGATAGAGCGTATAAGAGCTTCCGCCTAGAGATACTAAAATCTTTGGGAATCGGAGGCCTAATTGCTCTAAGGAAACTGCTCCAAATAATATTGCTGCGCCTGGAAGGCCCCAGATGATTACCCGTGACCATTGACCGAATGGTGCTTTACTGACCAATAAAATCGTGCATACCCCTAAAATAATTGCAGCTATAGCAATAGGTCGAGATAGGTGCTGTCCCCTTAAGAATACTAACGCCAAAATAGCACCCAACAAAAATTCAAATAAAATAGGATTGGATACGACCGAAAGCCAAATAGGTAGCTCAACGGCTAATCCCAAGAAGTAGCCAGTTAAGAATAGACTGCCGCAAGTTGGCAAGAAATATTTGCGCGGAACATTAAGTAATATTGCGAATATTATGTAAAAGTAGATTTCATAACATAAGGTCCATCCAGTCTGTAGCAAGGTACCGATGTCATTCTCCCTTATTTCTGACAATAGAAATAGATATGACGAAATAACGGAGTTCCAGTGGAACGTCGTACTGCTAAAGAGTGCGGGGAAAAAAGCCAGAAGAAGTACAACAATAGAAGTATATAACCAATAAGTGGGAGCGATCCGGATAAAACGGCGACGCACAAAAAGCGCGGTGGCACCGGAATTGCCAAATGACTCCGAGCATGTATATATCATTATAAAACCACTAATGACGAAGAATAAATCAACGCCACTTGCTCCGGCATTTGGAACATGGAAGGTGTATTCGCCGTTGTGAACCATCATTTTAAGGACGTGATAGAAAACTACACTTCCTGCAGCAATTGCCCGCAACGCTTGTATTGAGTAGAGTGTTTTAACTTTATTCTCTGCCATTGCAAACTTCATCGATCATTATGGTGTTAGCAGCTTAGCTCGTCTTGAAAGATATTATTAGGCATCCTCTATTGGAGTATTGATTTTTATTTTCGTTAGACTTAACGCCATGCTAACCGGCACAGAGCAGCAGCGCTGCGAAGCGTCCGAGTGAGCGATAGCGAACGTTGTTGAGTATTTTGTTAGATTATTCGATCTTCATAGTTGTAGAGCTATTAGTCCACAACGGTAAATCTTTCATTTCCGTTTCAGCTATTGATCTTGATACTGCTTCCAATTTGTATGTCCTAGCATTCTGAGCGGCAATTTTCAAATATATGGTATCTTTTTCAGGCACGGAAATATCAGTTTTACTCTTTCCGAATTGTTTCTTGTTCTTGAGGCCAGCTTTAACCACTTCTGTTATTGTGAAGTGATGGGGTCCAGATGCAACATCCAGATAGAAATAACTTTCCCCACCAAACCGATAAATATCTTTATCGATACTAATGAAATCAATAACTCCAATAGTGTTTGCAATATCAGAACCACCTTTTGGAAAATAAATAAATGCTCTTCCTTTCCCTGTATCTATTTCTGGTAGTTTATCCAATGTTTCTTGATAGGTAACTTTATCTGTCATCCCTGATCTAAGAACTGCTCCAGTACAGCCAGATAATGCAACAATGAGAGCGAGCGCTATGGATAGCGCCTTGTATGACTTCTTCAATCCCTTCCCCGACATTTTTAATTTGGTAATCTAATAGTTATTATAAAGACGTTGGCACTATATTATTTTGGCACACTATCCCAGGATGTGCAGCGCAAGAGTTTCGATAATTTTCTTTAAAAACAAAGGGTT
>JAHRWI010000327.1 GCA_019090225.1 Porticoccaceae bacterium | reverse complement strand
GCCAGGGCCAGCTCAATTTGATCGTATCGATCAAGCAAATATTTTAAATGTTCAGTGCCCGCACGAACATTTTGAGCGGGGTCAAAAGGGTCTGTTACGTTGTAGCGTTTGGCGGTGGCCGGCATCAACTGCATCAAACCCTGCGCGCCGGGTTTGGATAGCGCTTTAGGATTAAACCCGGATTCGGTGTGGATAACTGCTTTGACCAGGCCTCGTTCGACCTTGTACCTGTCCGCTTCTAGTTTAATCAGCGGGTCGAAGGTGTCGCGTAATTTGCTATAACTGGGTAGCACGGCCGACTCGTCGTCACCCCAATTGTTGTAGTTGTGCACGTTGGTATCGGGAAACCAGGTGATAAGTTCGAGGGTATTGAATTCAGCCAGGTCGTCGCCAGCGGGTTTTTTTTGGGAGTTCACAACGTTGGTAAAAAGCACATTTCCGTTGCCGTCGCTAAATTTATAGACACTACCCGCCAGCCCTGGCTGGGACGTCATGCCGGCCAGGCTGATAGCAGTGGCGAGCAGGATGTGGCGGAAAGAAGTCACATTCATTCCAGAGGGTATCCGTGTGTGGCTGATACTAGTTTGTAGGGCATTGCCGGATTTGGTGTTATCACCCCATATCAGTAATCATCGCGGCAAATTTATGGAGTGAGAATAACCTTGTTTGACCCGGAGGTCGAGAAGCCAGTTCTCATCTATAAACTTACGGTGCTGGTTGCCAGAGCAGGAGTTTATAGATGAGAATTAAGTTCGATAGCGGTTTTGATGTATGGGGGTTAAAGATATTTTCAGATGGCTTCATTAAGTGACTCCGTTGAGTGAGCTATGTGATGAGGCTTTTGATATGTCTTATGTTAGGTGCTGTTTTCAGTCAGAAACATTATTTGATCCAGCGAGGCTCAGTGACGTAAGCGTTAACCATGGCACCGCCGATGACCAAAAATACTATCGAGCAAATAAAAACTGCCTCATAACCTAACAGTGCCGCTAGGATACCGCCGAGCAAGGGACCTAAGGCACCGGCAATCTCCGAGCTGGAATTGGCAATGGCGATACGCAAGGGCACGTCATCCCTATGACCAAACTCGAGAGTCAAATTGATCGCCGAAGTCTGGAACCCTTGAGTTGCAGCACCTATACCGATAAATACCAGCGTACTGAGCAACAAGTCGTGACTAAATATCAGCAGCACTGTCGAGCTTACCCACAGAGCGATGGACACCAGGAAGGCCAGGCGGAAGCCGCGACGGTCGGCTAGCCAACCCCATAGCAGGTTAGAAACCGTAGCCGAGAGCGTGAAAGCCACAGTCAATGTACCCAAGATGGTGCCAGTTAAGCCCAGAGATTGGCCGGCATAAAGGATGTAGAAGGGCATCGCCATACGGCCCATAGTGGCCATAGATCGAGCCAGAAAATAATGGGTAAAAGCCGGATCATCGCGAAGGAGCTCCGGTATCTGGGATAGGCGTTCCTGAAGTGTCACATCGGGCGCGACACTAGGTGGTTCGGGTTCTCGCACGAAAACCAGTGTTGCGAGACCAATACTGGTGAGTACAAAGGCCAGTAAAAAGGTCATGGAGTAACCAAAGGCATCAGGATTATCACCGATCAGATAACGGCCGCCGAGATAAGCGACACCGGCTGATGTGATACCGGCCAGAAAATTCCGCAAACCAGTCAGGCGACCGCGAAGATTGACCGGTATGACCTTGCTCATAAGCACGTTAAAAATAACGCCCTGCATGCCCTGAAACAGCCCCAGAAGCGCAAGAAGCAGAAAAATAGCCGTCAACGCAGAGGCGGGCGATAAGAAGATACCTGACAGTGCGATGCACAACACCATCGACCGCATGCCTCCACCCATTAGAAACCCGGTGGGCAGTACCCGGGTCTTATGCTCGATGAGATTAGCGCCCAATAGCGGCGTGATGGCCATTCCCAGAGACTGCATGGCCAGTGCGATCCCCACAGCAATATTAGAGCCGTTGGAAAGCAGCAGTATATAAGCGGGCAGAAAAGTAGGCGCGTTGAGCAGGCGAAACCCGGTCTGCCCCAGCAAGCCGTGAGCGAGGTGAGCGGTGAAATTACGGTTGAGGTTACGCTTGACCTGAATCTGATAGCTGCGTTCTGCCCGAAGTTTTGATTTATGTTGTGTCACAGGCTTAGTGTACTTGCTTCCGGGAGAGGAGATGTCATCGAATGGTAGAGGCTAGAAATAGAACGCTGCTATATAAGGTTTTTTACATAAGTGTGGTTAACTTTGATCGTTGAATACTCGCTTACTAGCTACCTTCAGAGCGATCGCCATCATGTTGTACCTGGCTCGGTAGCGACTTAAAAGGAATTTCTACTAAGGACAGAGCCCGCCGATTGGCAGCAGATCGATTACTGCACCTTCACCCAACGGCCATCGGATTTGATGTATTGTCCAAGGGCCGTTTTTTGCATGGCTTTGTGCCCGGCCAGTTTCTCAACGCCTTCAACTGCGGTGTTGTTTTCCTGGCGATATTTTCATAGGCACTGCGACGTTTGGCGTTTATGTCTTTATTTAATGCCTAAATATCCGCTGGCCTGTTCGCCAACCAGCCTCTGGTTTTGGCCTAGGGCAAGGTTAGGCAGAACGCAGTTATTGAAAAAATCAGTGTGGCCATGGTTAAGCCCTTACGTATAAGTTTTGTCATGGTATTAATTCCCTGGAAATTAGATAGTAGTTCGCATCACATCAGATACTATCGCGGCCAAAGCGCATATTTAATTAAATTGGCTTTGCTAAATTTGTTTGTCTAAAACGATTACAAGCCCATTAGACTTGATAGTACCAGGGATCACGCTGGCTTAAGTGTGCTGCACAGAACCAATCGCCTGCATAATGACCTTGCGCGTATCCACGGGATCAATCACCGCATCGATTTCCAGGTAGGTGGCAGCTGTCGTTGCTTTACCGCGTTCATACATAGCATTAAGTAATTTGTTAAACAGTTTATCTTTTTCTTCTGGAGTGGTCGCAGCGTCAAGTTCTTTTTTAAAACCAAGATGCACAGCACCTTCTAGCCCCATCGCGCCAAATTCACCGCTCGGCCATGAGGCACTATAAACCGGCCGGCCAAAGCTGCCACCGGTCATAGCGATGGCCCCTAGCCCATAACCCTTGCGTAAAAAGATCGCCACCATTGGTGATTTCAAGCGAGCGCCCGCAATCATTAAATCGGACATTTTCCGAACCGAACCTTCGATTTCGCTTTCAGGCCCCACCATAAATCCTGGTGTATCGACTAGGCACAGTACAGGCAAGCCAAAATTGTTGCAGAGGTCGAGAAAGCGCGCGCCGGTAAGTGAACCTTCGGCATCAATGGCACCGCCCAAATGCAGACAGTCGTTGCAGATTAACCCGAAGGGTTTGCCTTCAATGCGTAAAAACCCGGTAATAATACCGGGGCCATAGTTGGGTCGAACTTCAAGAAAGGAATCACTGTCCGCCAGGGTGGTGATAATCCGCCTAACTTTATAGGTGTAGCGGCGATCTGCGGGCATCAAGTCCCACAATTTACTCTGGTCGGGGCAGGTCCAATATTCAGTTGTCCCCTGGAAGTAGCCCAACACCTGCTGGGCAATTCGCGTGGCATCGGCCTCATCTTCGGCGACAATATCAACCACGCCATTCGTTGTTTGCGTTTCAATGGGGCCGATATCGGTGGGCTTGTAAGCGCCCATACCTCCACCCTCAATCATCGCTGGGCCAGCCATACCAATCCACGAGGTTTTTGTGGCAATGGTGATATCACCACAGCCAAACAGAGCCGCGTTACCGGCAAAACAATAGCCGTTATTAACCGCAATGGTAGGCACCCGTCCAGCTAGACTCGCCCAGGCTGCAAATGAATTTAGATCCATACTCAATTCGTAATCCGTATCCCCTGGCCGACCACCACCACCTTCGGTATACATCACAACAGGTAGTTTTAACTCCTCAGCTAGCTCAAGAGCTCGATCCAGTTTTTTGTGATGGAAGACACCCTGAGTACCAGCCAGAACGGTGTAATCGTTGATGATCACCATGGCGCGAGTGGCGTCTTTACCAAACAAATCAGCATTAATCGTCGCCTGTCCGGTAAGGATGCCATCGGCAGCAGTATTGATTTTTAGATCATCAAACTCCCTGCGCTTACGTTGCGCGGCAACCGCAAGTTGACCGTATTCCAGAAAAGAATCGGTATCACAAAGATCCTCAAGATTTTCTCG
>JAHRWI010000326.1 GCA_019090225.1 Porticoccaceae bacterium | reverse complement strand
CCTTTATTGTTGATGATCAATATGCCCAGATGACGGATAAACTTTCCGCCGCCATATCGGATCTTTCCGGTGCACAGCCGCGTTTTCTGGTCAACACTCACTGGCACGGTGACCACGCTGGCGGCAATGAAAACTTTGGCAATGCCGGTGCCGTGATCGTCGCCCATGAAAATGTCCGCAAGGCCTTGCTAATTGAAAAATCGATACCCCTGTTCAAGATGACCAAGCCTCCATCACCGAAAGCAGCCTTGCCGGTGATTACCTTTAAAGATGAAATGAGCTTACACCTCAATGGCGATGACTTGCGCTTGGTCCACGTTGCTAATGCCCATACCGATGGTGATGCCATTATTCACTTCAGTAAGGCCAATGTTATTCATACGGGCGATGTGTTTTTTAACGGCTTTTACCCTTTTATTGATACGCATTCCGGAGGTAGCATCGCCGGCATGATTGCTGGCAGCAAAGCGGTTCTTGATCTTGCCGATGACAATACCCGCATCATGCCGGGGCATGGCCCCCTGGCCAGCAAAGCGGACTTACAGGCCTACCATGATATGTTGGTACAGGCTGAGGCGAAAATTCGGACTTTAAAGGATGCCGGTAAAAGTCTTGATCAGGTGGTCGCGGCTAAACCAACGGCAGCACTAGATGCGGAATGGGGCGATGGTTTTTTAAATGCCGAGGTATGGGTAAGCATTGTCTTTAGTGGTATGAAATAGCGACTTTAACATTGGTTTGAATAAGGCTTTCCAATCAAGTTATTGATGTAATTGAGACGGCAACCATGTGGCCAATTGTGGCCACATGGCCAGCAAAGCCAACAATAAAAGCTGAATACCAATAAAAGGCATGGCCCCCCGATAGATATCGCTAGTAAGTACTTCCTTCGGCGCTACGCCCCGCAGATAAAAGAGTGCAAAACCAAAGGGCGGGGTTAAAAACGAAGTTTGCAGGTTCACCGCAATCATTATGCCGAGCCAGACCGGATCGACACCCATGGCCAATAAGACCGGGCCGACAATGGGTACCACAACAAAAGTGATCTCAATAAAGTCGAGAATAAAACCTAGCAAAAAAATCAAGGCCATGACTGCCAGGGTGCTGCCAAAGACGCCCCCCGGCATGCTGGTAAAAAATTCTGTCACCATCTCTTCGCCGCCAAAACCACGAAATACCAGAGAAAAAATCGCCGCGCCAATCAATATCATAAACACCATTGAGGTGACCATGACCGTGGATTCCATGACTTCCCGAAGACGGGCTATGGATAATTGCTGCCGGGCTAAAGCCAGCAGGGTCGCACCCATGGCACCCACGCCTGCGGCCTCGGTGGGTGTCGCGATACCGCTAAGAATAGAGCCGAGTACCGAGACAATTAATAGCACTGGGGGCAAAAGACTTCGCGCTAATTGACCAATGCTTACATCGTCGCTTTCATCAGAGGCAGGCGCGGGAGCGTGCTCAGATCTAAAGTGTGCGACCCAAAAAATGTAGAAGCAATACAAGCCGACCAGGATAAGTCCAGGTAGCAGAGCACCAACGAATAAATCACCCACCGAAACTGTGCGGGGCGTAAATATACCCATATCCAGTTGGGCCTGGGCATAGGCACTGGACAGAATGTCGCCCAGTAAGACCAGGGCAATCGACGGTGGGATAATCTGCCCCAAAGTCCCGGTCGCGCAAATAGTGCCGGTGGCGAGTTGGGGGCTGTAGCCGCGTTTGAGCATGGTGGGTAAAGACATCAAACCCATGGTCACCACTGTCGCGCCAACGATGCCGGTGCTGGCAGCCAACAACATACCGACAATGACAACGGATATGCCCAGCCCACCCTTTAGATTGCCAAAGGCTGCGGCCATGCTGTCGAGTAAGTCTTCGGCCAGTTTAGATTTCTCAAGCATCACCCCCATAAAGATGAACAGTGGCACAGCCACCAGGGTGTGATTAACCATGGTGCCGTACAGGCGATTGGGCAGGGCCTGCAAAAAAGCCATATCAAACAGACCTACAGCGGTGCCGATGGCGGCAAAGATAAGCGCCGTGCCAGCCAGGGAGAAAGCCACTGGATAGCCCAGCAATATGACCAGGCAAACGGCCAGAAACATCCACAGGGGCATCAGTTCAAGCATAGGTTTCTAATTCCAGAGTGGGTGTCTAGTCAGCAGGTTTGGTGGCGGTATTTTGAGTGACTGAGGTGTGGGAAGCGTTAACACCGCAGACTATATGCAGGGCTTTTAAAAATTCAGCAAAACCCTGTAGCAGCAAGGCCACCGGCATAATTAACAACAGTGTTTTAAGCAGGTATACCCAGGGCAGGCCGGTGGACTCGCTGGAGACTTCTTTAATTGCCCAGCTATTGTTTACATAGTCGAGGCTTAGCCAAAAGATCACCAGAGTCACTGGCAGCAATAATAATACGGGTCCGGCCAGGTCTACATAAGCTTTGCTGCGGGTCGAAAATTTGCGATAGAAGATATCGACCCGCACATGGCCGCCGCGTTTCAGGGTGAAGCTAATGCCGCCCATAAAAACCAGTCCGTGGAGGTAAGTGAGGGATTCCTGTAGCGCGATGGAGCCGGATTCCAGCGCATAGCGCATCACCACAATCGTGCAGGTGACTACCACCATAGCGGCTGTTAGCCAGGCCACGGTCTTGCCGCAGTAGTCAGTGAAGGTGTCGATTGTGCGGGTGATTTTGCCGCTTATGCCTGGCATGGCATGGCACCATGGTTTGTTGGATCGATTAAGGAGGAGTTCACGAGAAAATTCCATTGAACAGCCCTGTTTCGTTGATGTATCAGGGCTATAAGTGAGATTAAGTTAGTAAGTGAGATCAAATTCGTTATGGGAGGGATTATAAACCAGAGTAAATGACGATTGCGCTGTCACAATTTTGTCATATAAGAGACATAAAATTGTCACCCCTCCCTCCTACCATGGCTGCTCGAACCCTAACCTCAGGAGAACAGCGTGATAACAAAGTCCAATTTTTTTACCGCAGCAAGCCTGGCTCTAGCGCTGGTTGCAACAAGCAGCCACAGCGTTGCCGCCGCACGTGATTATATAAGCATCGTCGGATCTTCGACGGTATACCCCTTTGCTACAGTCGTTGCCGAGCGTTTTGGCAGAAGTACCGGTGGTGCCACGCCGAAGGTCGAGTCCACAGGCTCTGGCGGCGGTATGAAACTGTTTTGCGCAGGTGTTGGCACGCAACACGCTGATATTACCAACGCATCCCGGCGCATAAAAAAATCAGAATTTGAAAAGTGCCAGGCTAACGGTGTCAAAGATGTGGTCGAAGTATTGATAGGTTTCGACGGCATTGTCCTGGCCAACTCCAACAAAACAAAACGAATGAACCTGACGCGCAAAGATATTTTCCTGGCGTTGGCAAAAGAAGTGCCTGCGAAAGGTTCAGAAAAGCTAGTGCCAAATCCCTATAAAACCTGGCAAGACGTAAATCCAGCGCTGCCCGCCACCAAGATTGAGGTATTGGGACCTCCACCTACATCTGGCACCCGTGACGCTTTCGCTGAACTAGCGTTGGAAGGTGGCTGTAAAGCCTTTGGCTGGATCAAAGCAATTAAAAAGCAGGATAAAAGCGAGTACAAAAGGATATGCCATACTATTCGTGAAGATGGTGCTTATATTGAAGCCGGTGAAAACGATAATTTGATCGTCCAAAAACTCAATGCCAACCCCAAAGCTCTCGGCGTGTTTGGTTTCAGCTTTCTGGATCAAAACAGCGACAAGGTCCATGGTTCTCTCATCGAAGGTGTTGGCCCGACCTTTGAAAGTATTGCTGATAAGTCCTATCCCGTTTCTCGACCTCTGTATTTCTATGTTAAAAAAGCCCACGTTGGCGTGGTACCGGGGATAGAAGGCTACCTGGCAGAATTCGTTAGTGAAAAAGCCTGGGGTACCGAAGGCTATCTGGCTGAAAAAGGTATGATCCCATTACCCGATGATAGCCGCGCAGAGTTTGGTGATAATGTTAAAGGACTCAAGGCGATGACAGGAACTGAAGCGCTTCACTAAAAGCGCGGTCTATTTTTAATAATCGCTTAAATTAATAATCGGCTAACAAAGCCCAGCGACAGTTGGGCTTTTTCTTCTTAAGCTGACAGCCTAATTTAATTTAAGCTAAAGTCCCCAGGGATTAATAAGCATTATGGACACACCGAGTCTACTGATCTCTCTGCTGGTGTTGACGGCGTGCGCCTATTATCTGGGACGTCGGCGCTCACTTACACTAGCCGAACCATTAGGTGGTATTCGACACCTGCATTCGCTGCCTTTTTATTATGGTGTTCAGGCGGCATTGTGGTGCGGTTTGCCGACGCTATTAATATTAGTGCTTTGGTTAATATTTGACGAACCGCTGATTACGCAGTTGGTTCTGGCGTCACTCCCTGAGGAGTTTCAGAGCAATGTTGGCCCGGATTACAATTTATTAATTAGCCAGATTCAAAATGTCGCTTCCGGTGCGTTGGCTCCAGACAGCGTCGAACCAGCCTTAGCGAGCGCGGCAGAAGAGCTAAACCGCCTCAAGGGTTTTACTCAATTGGTTTTGACCGCTATTACACTCATTCTGGCAGTTGCGGGTGGCGCCTGGGCATGGCATTCCATGTCCCCTGAACAGCGAGCCAGAGCCCAGGTTGAGGTGGTATTCAAGCTCGCTTTATTACTTTGCGCCTGTGTTGCGATAGCCACGACCCTGGGTATAGCGTTATCGGTACTCTTCGAATCCCTACGTTTTTTTCAGTCGGTACCTATTAGTGAATTTATTTTCGGTCTGGATTGGAGCCCACAAACAGCCATTCGGGTAGACCAGGTTGGAGGCTCGGGTAGTTTTGGCATGGTGCCCTTATTTACGGGTACCTTACTCATATCGTTTATTGCGATGACGGTCGCTGTACCTGCGGGCCTCATGTCGGCCATTTATCTGGCCGAATACGCTGGCCCAAAGTTGCGGGCGTTCGCAAAGCCTACCTTAGAGGTTTTGGCCGGCGTCCCGACGGTTGTTTACGGTTTTTTTGCCGCTCTGACCGTCGCGCCCTTTGTCCGCGATGTCGGCACCGGCGTCGGTTTAACGGTGAGTTCAGAAAGCGCTCTGGCCGCCGGTTTGGTCATGGGTATTATGATTATTCCGTTTATTTCCTCGTTGGCCGATGATGTGATTAACGCGGTGCCGCAGACTTTGCGGGATGGTTCCCTGGCCCTGGGGGCGACCAAGTCTGAAACCGTGACCAAGGTTATTTTCCCCGCAGCATTGCCGGGTATTGTCGGTGGTGTATTGCTGGCAGTCTCCCGCGCAATTGGTGAAACCATGATCGTAGTTATGGCTGCAGGTATGGCCGCCAGACTCACGGCTAACCCCCTGGAAACTGTTACGACAGTGACTGTGCAAATTGCCACCTTACTGGTCGGCGATCAGGAATTTGACAGCCCCAAAACCTTATCCGCGTTCGCGCTAGGTTTAATGCTGTTTTTGGTAACACTGATGCTCAACATGGTGGCACTGAAAGTCGTTAAAAAATATCGGGAACAATATGACTAGTCACAGCTCAGACGATAATAAGAAGACCGCCTCATCAAACACGGCTTTAATAGAGAAAAGTCTGGCTCGCCGTTATCGCGCCGAAAAACGTTTCCAACTCTATGGCTTAATGGCGATAGCCTTTGGCTTGCTGTGCGTGGCGGTATTATTTATCGATATTATTGGTAAGGGTCATGGCGCATTTCGCCAAACCTACATTGAGCTGGAAATTACTTACGACAGCGACGTGCTGGGCCTGAGCGATGTTACCGATGCCCAACAAATTCGCCTTGCCGATTTTCCAGCGCTTGTTAAGCAGGCCTTGCGCAGTCGTCATGGTGATGTGACCGGCCGTAAAGGCAAGCGAGAACTCAATGCTCTGGTTAGCAGTAGCGCTGCCTACGAATTGCAGGATCGGCTCGCTGCCAATCCGGGCTTATTGGGTAGCACCGAAAAACTCTGGTTACCTGCAGATGATGATATCGACACCTATTTTAAAAGCCTCAGAAAAAGCGGCGGAGCCTTTGTCGGGAGAACCAGCGAACGTCAACAAGCCTGGTTACAGGCCTTGCAGGAAAGTGACGAAATACGACTCCAGTTCAACTGGAATTTTTTCACCAGTGGTGATTCGCGAGAACCTGAACAAGCGGGTATTGGCGGCGCGGCCATGGGTTCTTTACTGACACTGATACTAACCTTTTTGCTGTCTTTTCCTGTTGGTGTGGCAGCTGCTGTTTATCTGGAAGAGTTCGCACCTAAAAATCGATGGACTGATTTTATCGAAGTTAATATCAATAACCTCGCAGCGGTGCCGTCTATTATTTTTGGTTTACTGGGTTTGGCGATACTGATTAATTTCTTTAACGTGCCCCGCTCAATCCCGGTGATTGGCGGTTTAGTGCTGACCTTAATGACCTTGCCGACGATTATTATATCCAGTCGTGCGGCTATAAAATCGGTTCCCCCATCGATTCGTGAAGCGGCGATTGGCATTGGCGCATCGCCGATGCAAGTGGTGTTGCAACACGTTCTGCCGCTGGCTATGCCAGGCATGTTAACCGGTGCCATTATCGGTATGGCTCAGGCACTGGGGGAGACAGCACCTTTATTAATGATCGGCATGGTGGCGTTTATTGTTGATATTCCAGGTGGTTTTACTGACCCTGCAACAGTATTGCCGGTGCAAATATTCCTTTGGGCCGACAGCCCTGAGCGAGCCTTTGTTGAAAAGACCTCGGCAGCGATCATGGTTTTACTGGCTTTTCTTATTTCAATGAACACAGTGGCGGCAGTGCTGAGAAAAAGGCTAGAGCGGCGCTGGTAGCAGGGCCGTGTAACAGAGGCTTTAAGCTCAACGTGGATAAACTATGAATACAGCGATAATAAATGACTCGTCAGCTACGGAAGTTGCCCTCGGCGATGAGAACAAAGGCGGTGATCTGAGCGAGTATCTGGTCGAAGAGCAGACGGTGGGCAAGCCCTTTGTCGATGATCCAAAAATTCAGTCCCGCAAAGTCGATATTTTTTATGGCGATAAACAAGCCATATTCGACGTCAATATCGACATCGGCAAGCATCAGGTGCTGGCCATGATCGGCCCTTCTGGCTGTGGCAAGTCAACCTATCTGCGCAGCCTTAATCGGATGAACGACACCATTGATGGTTGCCGCATGAACGGTGAGTTATTGTTGGATGATCAAGATATTTACGATCCAAAAATGGATGTGGTCGCTCTGCGTGCTAAAGTCGGCATGGTTTTTCAAAAGCCCAACCCCTTTCCTAAATCTATTTATGACAATGTCGTTTATGGGCCGAAAATACATGGTCTGGTCAGTCGTCGTGGCGAGATGGACGAGGTGGTAGAAACCAGCCTTAAAAAAGCCGGGCTTTGGGAAGAAGTGAAAGATCGTCTGGATCAGCCAGGTACCGGGCTTTCTGGTGGCCAGCAACAGCGTCTATGTATTGCTCGGGCGATTGCCATTAGTCCAGAAGTTATTTTGATGGACGAACCCTGCTCGGCGCTTGATCCCATCGCCACAGCGCGTATCGAAGAGCTTATTGCAGAACTCGCCGTTAATTACACCATCGTCATAGTGACCCATTCGATGCAGCAGGCAGCTCGGGTGTCGCACCGGACGGCCTATTTCCACCTGGGTTATCTGAAAGAAGTGAATGACACCAAAGAGATCTTTACCATGCCCCAGCATCGTTTGACGGAAGCTTATATTACCGGCCGTTTTGGTTAACTTTGGGCGTAAAAAAAGGACATAGCCATGGATAAATTAAATCTCGACCAACATATCTCTCGACAATTTAATGAAGATCTTGAAACCATAAAAAGCGAAATGCTGGCCATGGGAGGCGTTGTCGAAAAGCAGTTGAGCGAGGCCGTTAAAGCCCTGGAAGAAGCCGATAGTGAGTTAGCCGAACACGTCCTAACCGTAGAAGATCATGTCGATCAGATGGAGCGAGATATTGATGAACATTGCGCGACCTTAATAGCCCGCCGACAACCTGCAGCGACCGACCTCCGCATGGTTCTGGTCGTCACCAAGTGTATTCGCGATCTGGAACGCATAGGTGATGAGGCCCAGAAGATTGCCAAGATGGCGAT
>JAHRWI010000325.1 GCA_019090225.1 Porticoccaceae bacterium | reverse complement strand
GGTGCTGACCGTGGCATTCTGGTACAAACTGATACCGACCTTGAGCCATTGGCCGTTGCCAAATGCTTTAAAGCGATTTGCGACAACGAAAAGCCGGACATGGTTTTGTTGGGCAAGCAGGCTATCGATGGCGATAACAACCAGACCGGGCAAATGATTGCCGCCCTAACCGGTTGGTCACAGGCGACATTTGCTTCCGAAATCACCATTGATGGCGGCGACGCGACGGTTATCCGAGAAGTGGACGCGGGCCTGCAGACAGTTAAACTTAAATTGCCGGCTATTGTTACCGCTGACTTAAGGCTCAACGAACCCCGTTACGCATCCCTGCCTAACATTATGAAAGCCAAGAAAAAGACCATTGATACGACAACTCCAGAAGAATTGGGTGTCGATGCATCACCCCGTGTAGCGTTGTTAAAAGCTGCGCCACCGGCTGAACGCCAGGCTGGCGTCAAGGTGGAAGATGTCGCGGAATTGATCGATAAACTGAAAAACGAAGCTAAGGTGATTTCATGAGCATTCTAGTTATAGCAGAGCATGACAACAGCGCGATAAAAGGCGCGACTCTCAATACCATTGCTGCAGCTAGCGAAATCGGTGGTGACGTTGATGTATTGATCGCTGGCGCAGGTTGTGTCGCAGCAGGTGAGGCGGCGGCTAAAATTGCAGGTGTGAGCAAAGTTCTAGTGGCCGATAATCCTGTCTATGAGTTTATGTTAGCAGAAAATGTCGCACCTCTGGTTGTCGAGCTAGCAGCAAACTACAGTCACGTATTGGCACCAGCAAGCACTAATGGTAAAAACGTCATCCCACGCGCTGCCGCGTTATTAGATGTTCAACCGATATCTGAGATTTCTGCGGTTGAAAGTCCAGACACTTTTGAAAGACCTATTTATGCAGGCAATATTATTGCCACGGTGCAGAGCAATGACGCCATTAAGGTGATGACCGTTCGGACTACCGCATTTGACCCAGTCGCAGAAGAGGGCGGTAGCGCTGCGATAGAAGCGGTTGCTAGCGCTCACAATGCTGAGTTGTCCGAGTACCTGGGTGAAGAAGTCGCCAAATCAGACCGTCCCGAGCTGACCGCTGCGGGCATTATTATTTCCGGTGGTCGCGGTATGCAGAACGGTGAAAACTTTGACTTGCTTTACAAGGTGGCTGATAAACTCGGTGCGGCTGTCGGCGCATCAAGAGCGGCGGTAGATGCAGGTTTTGTCCCCAACGAAATGCAGGTTGGGCAGACCGGTAAGATCGTTGCCCCAGATTTGTATATTGCAGTGGGTATCTCTGGTGCTATTCAACACCTGGCTGGCATGAAAGATTCAAAAGTAATTGTTGCGATTAATAAAGATGAGGAAGCACCTATTTTCCAGGTCGCTGACTACGGTCTGGTAGCGGATCTTTTCAAAGCTTTACCTGAGTTAGACGCTGGTTTGTAAGCTTACAGAGCTAGCGCTACAAATAAAAAAACCGGCCTTAATAGCCGGTTTTTTTTGTACTGTTTTATCTAGAAGGTTTCTTTAAATAAATCTTTAAATCAAGACTGGAATTATCCCTTACCGGGTTTTTTGTCGCGGATTTTTTTTGATTTTTTTCGACGCTCTTCCGGACTCATTTTTTCCCACTTCTCACGAAGTTCTCGTCGCCGTTTAGGGGGTAAGTCCCGATACTGTTGGCGGGCTTTTTTGACCTTCTCTTTCTCCGAGGCTGGCAAAGCTTCATATTGCTTGTGTCGTTGTTCGATTTTTTTCCGTTGCTTGGGTGTTAATTCTTTCCAGGCTTTTCCTTTTGAGCCTTTGCCCTCATGGGGTTTTTGCCCAGGCTTGCCTTCAGCCGTAATCCAACTGTCGGCAGGTTTTTTTGTGGGCACGTCATGCCATTCCCGATTATTCGAATTAACATAAGTCGGTGAATTAAGGTCGCCATATTTTGCGATTGCCAGGCCTGGCAAAATTATTAAGGCTGCACAGCACACTATCTTATTAAAGCAATGCATATATTTAGCCTCTTAACCCCGTTTCATTTTCAGAAAGCCAGTAGTAGAAATCGAGATCTTCCAACAGCTCTATACTGTCAATACTTTGTTCGTCAACGACCAGCTTGTCATGGGTCAGGAGGGGAGAGGTAGGCCCTAATGCCGCCATAAATACGAGAAAAGAAGCCATCACCATACCGGCCGTAGGCCACAGAATTTGCTTTACGTATCGAGCCCAGGGCTTTGTGTGACTGTCGATAGCTTTTCTTCGCGCAACGGTGAGCTGCTGACTTAGATCGGGGTTAATATCCACTTCAATACGGGTCAGCTCGTCTCTCATTTGCATTTCAAATTTATCAGTCATTTTATTTGTCATTGTTGGCTCTCCTCCAGCCAGCCTCTCAGAGACTCTAGGGCTCTGGAATAATGGGTCTTTACACTGCCTTCACTGCATTGCATCGTGACGGCGGTTTCAGCAGTCGAAAAGCCTTGCCAGCAACGCAACATGAATGCCTCGCGTTGACGTCGGGACAGGCGTTGTACGGCGGCCTCTATTCCATTAATGGTTTGCTGCCTTTCCAGATGCTTATCAGGTTCATCAGTATTGGTTCCAGGAATGGTTTCAAGCGGATCTTCTGCCTGATTGTCAGCAGAATTAGAGCCAGGCAACCAGCCGAGAACTTTATCGCGCACCTTCTTACGGCGAAAAAAATCGTTAATTCGATTGTGCAGAATGCGATAAAACAACATTCGCCATTCGTCAGGGCTTCGTTGACTATAGTTTTTAACCAGCTGCATCATTGCATCCTGAACTATGTCCATGGCGTCAGCATCATGCCTGGTAGCGGTTCTCGCCATTGCATAAGCACGATGCTGAATACCCGCTAAAAAGCTATCAAGCTCACCTCTAACATCCGTCTTATTCATTGGCCAGAGGCTGTCCAGGGACAATTTGCCATTATCAGGCGCCACATCAGTTTGCTCGCTCACGATAAAAGATCGATTAATGCCGTGAGTGGTGTATTGCTTCATTTAATAAAATACCGCCTACGAGCCATTTATACGTATCGCGGCCATCGTGATGTCGACTGTAGTGACGATCATGATGGCGTGAACCATAATCGCGGCCTCGATAATAATGTCCAGAATAGTAACGGGGTTTGCGGTGGTTCCCATAATAATGTTGCTGACTATGTCCGGAATGATGTCTGCCGGGGGCAAACCGAGAGCCATGCCCCCTATATTCATGATGCCTGGGAGGCGAGCGATGGTGTTCTTTTTTATCGGAGCGGTGCCTATCACCACCTCGATGGCGTTGCTCTACCTGGGAATGATCCCGATATTTATTTTCATGGCGATCCCTGCTGCCTCTATCTCCAGCCCAAGCCTGAGAACTTAGTAATAGCGTCATAATACTGATAGTTAATAAAGTTTTATTCTTCTTCATAATCCACCTCGTAAGTACCATCGGTACATAGGTTAACGTTCGGTGAAGGTCTTCGTTGACACAATTAAAGAATTAACCGTAAATAATGGGCGCATGGTAAAGGCTAAGGATTAACGAAATGTAGGCTTGGTTTGTTGGGTATCAACTAATCTCGTCGTAGACGGGGTATTTATGTCAATAACATCCGATAACAACATCCCAGCCTCTTTTAACAAGGGGTCTACTTTATCAGTAGTCTCGTTTTCAGGATCACTATCGCTGGATTTTTTACGAAAGGCTTCTAATTCGGAAAATGTGGCAAAGGTTTCCAACATAAGGGCCTGACGACGTTTGTTTTCAATCAGTAATAATTTGTCTTCTCGGTGCTTTTGCCGTGTTTTTCGCTCTTTCAGGTTCAAGCTTAGCTCATCACTGTTACGCTGCGCTTCTATCAGTTTAATTTCGTC
>JAHRWI010000324.1 GCA_019090225.1 Porticoccaceae bacterium | reverse complement strand
GTAGGCATCTCTTGATATAGAGGCTTTAAAGCCAGTGCTCAGCGCAAAGTTAGTTTCGTTTTTATGTTTATTGTTTGCTGAATTATTGTTTGCTGAATTAGTGCTCTCTGAATTCCTGTTCTCTGGCTTATTCCCGTCGATCTTCGTTAGCCGGGCCAGTACGTCCTTCTTTAATGCATCGCTGCAGGCAGGGTGAAATACTGTCCAGGCCTTGCTGGTCTGGTGATTGATGATTAGCGCCCAGGTGTAATAACCGAGTCGCAGATCAGGTGATTCTGCAAGGTCAATCAAGGCACCATCGCATAGAGATACTTGCTGCCCCGCGTCATAGCCAAAGTAACCCGCCAGGCCGCCACAAAAAGGTAAACCCGACTCGTTAGCAATACTGCCCATTTCCTCTAGCACCCGCTCGGCGATAGTAAAGGGTTTATCTGTAGAGTGCTCAAGGAGCTTAGAACCAGATTGGTGATTAGAAATCCTTGTCGTTTGTCCCTCAGTTTCTATAGTGACAATGGGCGAGGCACTAATAATATCGAAACGGCCCTGTAAAGATCGAGGCTTACCGCTGTCAAACCAGATGGGGGCAGGCAAGTCCCGTACAGCGTTAAATAACGCCGTGGCATTTGGTTGATAGGGAAAATCGATAATATGAGGGGCAGGCATCAGTGGAATTGAGCGCATTCAACGAGGTAGTAAACAGGTCGGACAGAGTAGTGGCATCATCTCCACAACACAACGACGATAGACCGCATATTGCGTATAATTTACCCTGAGTTTGCAGGCAGATTGCCCGTTAATTAACACACTTGAATACAGGAATACTCAATGACCGATATCACCCCTGACCTTTGTGACGACCACCCCGAACTCGTGCGCGTGCTGGAGCCAATGTTATCCAACTTCGGCGGTTGCGAGGCCTTTAGTGGCGAAATAGTTACCGTGAAATGCTTTGAAGACAACTCACTGGTAAAAGAAAATCTCGCTACACCGGGCAATGGCAAAGTCATGGTGGTAGATGGCGGTGGCTCCCTACGAAAAGCCCTGTTGGGCGATATGATTGCTGAAAGTGCCGTAAATAACGGCTGGGCAGGGGTGATTATCTACGGCTGTATCCGTGATGTCAGCACCGTGTCCCGTCTTGATCTGGGTGTGCAGGCTTTAGCGACAATACCCCTAAAAACTGACAAACGCGGTATTGGTGACTACAACGTCCCGGTTACCTTTGGCGGTGTAACTTTCAATCCTGGTGAATATGTTTATGCCGATAGCAATGGCGTGGTAGTGTCGGCCAAACCCCTCGATGCAAAGCCCCAGTAAATTATTTCTTATTTCAAACGCTTTCGTCAGAAATTGCTTGGCTTTGGTGTTTTGTCATACCTGAACACTTAGGCAAGCAGTGGTGATGAGACAATTGATAAATCGATTTAAAAAGCTATAGAAATTAACAGGGTTTTCGAAAGCAGTGCCTACGTAGAATAATAAACACGGAGAGACACGATGAGCAGCACACTAGATGGAAAGGTTGCGCTGGTAACTGGCGCATCACGGGGCATAGGCCGAGCCATTGCTGAGTGCTTTGCTCAGGGCGGTGCCGCAGTTGTGATCAATTGTTCGAGCAGTCTTGCAGAGGCCGAAGAGGTAGCCAATGGCATTAAGGCACAAGGGGGCTTGGCGATTACCTTGCAAGCCGATATTGGTGATGTCGCTCAGGTTCGAAAGCTCATTAAAGATACAGTGAGTCAACTGGGGCAGCTTGATATTTTGGTCAATAACGCGTCTGTCATTGACCCCATTAAACCTGCGGTCGATGTAAATGAAGAGGAATACGATCTGGCCTTTGGCATAAACACCCGTGGCACCTTTTTCGCGATGCAGGAAGCCGCAAAAGTTTTTCCCGAAGGTGGCCGGATCATTAATATTTCGACCATGGCAACCACTTTGGGGATGGCCAATCACGCTGTGTATGTAGCGAGCAAATCGGCTGTTGATCAGCTGACAATGGTAATGGCGACAGAACTTGGTCATCGCGGTATTACCGTAAACTCTGTTTCTCCGGGGCCAACCGATACGAGCATGCTGAACTATCTCTTTGAAGAAAACCCCGACGGCATGGAGGCGATGTTTTTGCAGCGCTCACCAATGGGACGAATTGCTAAACCGGAAGATATTGCTGATGTGGTGGCATTTCTGGCCAGTGAGGATGCTCGTTGGGTGACGGGACAAAACCTGCGCGCCGATGGTGGTGTTCGTTAAGCGCGGTGCCAGCCTCTATTTTAAAGTAGTGTTGTTGTGCTTGAGGAACTACGGCGATAGTTGTTGTTCCAAGCCTTTATGAGCTTACCGAAAAATTATTTTAAACTTTGTCGAAATTTTTTTATTCTTTTCCTGGCGGGACTATTTTCCGGCTTGAACATTATCAGCTTGAATACCTTCGCCGCTAGTATGAATGGCTTTGACTTAAACGATGCGCTAATTCCTGCCGATGAAATATTTAAGGGCGGCCCGCCAAAAGATGGCATCGCATCTATAGATAAGCCTCGATTTATTTCTGCTCAGCAGGCAAATCTTAAACCCGACCAGCGGGTGATGGGCGTGAGTTTCGCTGGGCAAGTTCGCGCTTACCCCATCAATATTCTCAATCGTCATGAGGTGGTCAACGACCGTTTTGGTGATGACTCGGTGGCCGTCACTTATTGTCCTTTGTGTGGGAGCGGTATGGTGTTTCGTGCGCCCGAGTCTCATAAAACCCTGAGCTTTGGTGTTTCTGGTCTGCTTTATAACAGTGATGTTCTGCTTTACGACCGAGAGACGGATTCGCTGTGGTCACAATTGCGGATGCAAGCCGTCAGTGGTCCACGCAAGGGCGAGAAACTAAACATGCTGCCTGCGAGTCACACCACCTGGCAAGATTGGTTAAGCCGCCACCCGGATACTCAAGTCTTATCAGAGGATACCGGCTTTGGCTTTGATTATTCACGGGATCCTTATGCTGGCTATAAAAACTCTGGGGATACCTGGTTTCCGGTCGCCCATAACAACAGTACTTACGATAAAAAGGCCTGGGTAGCGGGTGTGCTCATTGACGGTAAAGCCAAGGCATATCCCTTCAAGGAGCTGGCTCTTTCGTCCGGCGACTTCGTCGATGAAGTGGGGGGAAAAGCCGTTCGGGTAGAGTGGCTGAATGATGCTCGTAGCGTTCGTATTTACGATGAGGAGGGCAGGGAGCTACCCGTTGTCAGCGCCTACTGGTTTGCCTGGTATGGTTTTTATCCAGATACCCAAATATATAAACATTAGCCCGCTATAGTGATTTTCAGAGCGCAAAAAAAAGGCCGCGTTGCCGCGGCCCTGAAAGCTTGGTGGGTTGTGATCTGAATTCTTTCAAGCCAAGTACCTTAAATACGGAAAATATATCAAACAGACATGTTCATTGTTACGTAAGTGAGGTGCTAACTTTATCGCCTGGGGATTAAGTAGTTGGTGAATTTTGCAGGGTATGGCATGATTTATCTAATTTATAATTCCTATTTTCGCTATTTATACTATGAATATCTCAAGAGTTGATCTTAACCTGCTGGTATATCTCGACGTGCTGTTAAGAGAGCGTAATGTCACTAAATCCGCCGCCCACTTAGGTATCACCCAACCGGCGATGAGTAATGGTTTGCGGCGGCTAAGAACTCTGCTTGATGACCCCTTATTAATACGAACCAGTGACGGCATGACGCCTACAGAGCGAGCGCTTGAGCTACAGCCACAAATTCGAGATGTGCTGGCAAATATAGAGCGAGCGATTGAACCGAAAGGTCTATTCGATGCATCTACTGCCGAGCGAGTGGTGCGTATTATGGCCAGCGATTATGCTGAGTCGACCTTGATTCCCGCGCTATTAAGCCGGTTGGCCATTGAGGCGCCCAATATCACCCTCGACGTGCTAACCCCAAGTGATGTCAGCCTCGAAGACGTGGAGCAGGGCAGAGTAGATATGCTGCTCAACCGTTTTGATGAAATGCCTGAGTCGTTTCACCAGTCGACGGTCTGGCGAGACGATTTTTCATGCCTACTAAGTGTTGATAACCCACTTAACAAAAAATTTGATCTCGATAAATATTTGAGTGGTCGTCATGTCTGGGTGAGTAAAACCGGCATGGGTGCCAGCGTCGGCATGAACCCCCAGGACTCACAGCGGCTGGGCTGGGTGGACGAGGCGCTAAAAGTGCTGGGTAAAGAGCGTCGTATTGCGGTGTTTACCCGACACTACCTGGTGGCAGCGATGCTCTCTCAGCAAGCTGATCTAATCGCCACCTTGCCCAGCCAGCTGGCACGCTTGCAGCTTGATAATCCCCAGGTGCGTTTGCATAAGCCACCTTTCAATATACCCAGTTTCGAGCTGAAAATGGCCTGGAGTCCTTTATTGCAGCACAATCCCTACCACCAGTGGATACGGCGTTTAGTCGTCGAGATAGGTCGGGACTTATCCAGTTATTTATCTAATGAATAGCCATAATAAAGCCGATATATTATCTAAATTATCCTCCGGGGTTTAAAATTCTGCGGGTACTGAGCCACCATCGTAAAGTGAACGCATTAAACAAAGAGATTTGATATGAGCGAGCGAATTATAGTCGGCGGATTGTCGGTAGCCAGCGAACTTCACGCCCTGGTTAACGAAGAAATCATCCCTGGTACCGGGATTGATCCAGACGGTTTTTGGCAAGCCTTCGAAGTCATCATCAATGACCTGGCACCTCGCAATCGAGCTTTGCTTGCTGTGCGAGAAGAGATACAGGAGCGTATCGACAATTGGCACCGGGACAGGGCTGGGCAGGCCCACGATCACGAAGCCTATAAGCAATTCCTGGCGGATATTGGCTATCTCGTTCCGGTAGGTGATGCTTTTAGCATCACCACTGAAAATGTTGACCCGGAAATATCGTCGATTGCCGGCCCTCAGCTCGTTGTGCCTATCACCAATGCCCGTTATTCGCTAAATGCTGCTAACGCACGCTGGGGTAGTTTGTACGATGCACTCTACGGTAATGACGTTATTCCCGAAACCGATGGCGCTGATAAAGGCCCCGGCTACAATAGTGTTCGGGGTGCAAAAGTTATTGCTTATGGCCGACAGTTTCTTGATCAAAATTTACCGCTGAACAGTGGCTCTCATGCTGATGCCACTGGCTATCAGGTAAAAGATGGTCAGCTCATTGTTACTGATAGCAGTGCTAAGCAATCTAAGCTTCGTAACGGAGAACAGTTTGTTGGATACCTCGGAGAGAGTGATAATCCCTCGTCAGTATTATTGAAAAACAATGGCTTACACGTAGAAATTCAATTTGATTCTAGTCATAACGTTGGTAAGGACGACCTGGCTGGCATTAAAGATATCGTCCTCGAATCAGCGATTACCACGATTCAGGATTGTGAAGACCTGTCTCTTATACACATCTGACGCTGCCGACGATCGCATAAGTGTAGAT